>CADFRV010000063.1 GCA_902836725.1 Muribaculaceae bacterium | reverse complement strand
ACATTCATGCGGGCGAGGCCGGCGGGAATGGAGATAAGCTGCCGCACGGCGGGGATCAGGCGTCCGATGAATGTGGATGCGGCGCCGTGGTCATCGAAATAACGTTCTGCCTTCTCCACTTTTTCCTGGTCGATAAGGCATGCATGGCCGAACTTGCTGTTGGCAAAGGCATATACGATCGGACGTCCCACCCATACTGCCAGATAATAGTTTATCAGCGCTCCTACGATGGCACCGGCGGTGGCTACGAGCACTATGAGAAACACATTCATGTCGGGGATGGCTATGGTAGTGCCCTGATAGGTGAGCTGACGCGCAGACTGGGCTGCAAGAAAAGCTGCCGGTGGCACAACCACTTCGGAAGGGAACGGAAGAAACGAACTCTCGATAACCATGAACAGGAAGACGAGCCAGTACCCGGCATTCTCCATGAAAAGCTGGAGCAGATACTGGGCGCTTGCGTAGTCGGAAATGGCACATTCAATCATAAGCGGGAAGTTGGATTTATAATGCGGTCAAACAGTGGCCGCCGAATGAATAATACATCGTCTGAAACAAAACACACAGGCGTTCTGTTTGGTTCCGGGCTTTATATCGCCCGCAAAATTACTCATTTTCCCTGCAACAGTCAAACAAATCCTCTGATCTGTGTCAACGCGCCACACTATTCCTGCTCTGCCCATTATGACACACCCTCATGTAAAAACAATGCGGCTCGGAGGCGCCCGGTGATAGCGGGACTCCGTGCCGCAAAGAGTGTGTGCGTTTCTCCGATAAATCTTTTCCGGGGATCCGGATATAATGCAACAAGGCCGCAACGCCCTTTTAGCGGGTGTAGCAGCTTATGGAACTGTCATGTGGGTATTCGTGTAAAAAAAAGACATACCGTCATCATCGTCAGCTTGAAGAATCATATGGCGCACACGGCGTTTCAGGCACGGGCATGTGGGCATGACGCGCCATATCCGATGTGCATCGGTGATTCTGCAAGACGGGACGCAGATGAAAAAATATATCTTCGACGCAAGAACGCCGTGGCGGCTGTGCCATTGCAGACACATACATGTATGACCGCCGGTGGGAAGAGCCGTCCCATCACTTTCAGCCGCGAGGCCGAATTGCCGAGGTGATGTAATCCCCCTTCGGGTATGGCATGTTACCCGATTGCAGCTGCAAAGGTAACGCATAAACAGGATAATGGCAACTCCGTCCCACCTGTTTTAAAACATAAATTTAAACCGGTTGCACCGTAGCTGATTTCAGAGAATTCCTATATGCCGGAACATTGATGCGTAATATTCGGCCTTCTTTTCAAGGGGGAGGGGATAGGCGCGCGATGTGGAGGGCATGCGCCATATCTCCAGGCCGTCGGCTGCCGTGAGCATCTTTCCCATTTCGGGAATCTCGGTTCCGGTGATTGAGGCTATTACCCCGGCGGCTTTTTCGCCTGTGGTGGCTACGGCATGGCAGTCGGGCATAGCGGCCAGAAGATCATGCAGTGGCACGGGCTCAAGGATGTCGAGATACTTGTCGGAGGCGTTACCTTTGAGGCGCCGCACTTTGCGGGCGGTATCGTTGAGCGCGATATGTTTCTCTGTCATAAGGCTTTTTATCGCCTCAAGATCAAACAGCTTTGTCTGGCGGTCATACAGGGCATACCTGTCGCCAAGGAAAATATGCCCCATCATGAACCAGAAATCGTTGGTGCGGTTGGGGTAATAGAATTCCATGCTCCAGCGGTGGTTGCCGGGAGGGAAGGTGCCCATGATCAGCACTTTCGCACCGTCGGGGATAAACGGTTCCCAGGGGTGTGTCTCTGTGGGTAAAAGTTCGGAATTATCGGTCTCCATGTAAACAAATAAATGCGTTTATGCGTCTTTAATATGACGGGGACATGGTAAGTTCCCCGATAAAGTAACGTTTTAACATACCAAATTTATTTATCGGCTTTATGAAAAAATATATCGCTGAGTGTATCGGAACCATGTTTCTGGTGCTTCTTGCCTGTGGGAGCGCAGTGCTCGCCGGCCCCAAGATCGGTGTGCTGGGCATAGGTCTCTGTTTCGGCCTGGTACTTCTGTGCCTCGTCTACTGTATCGGCAACATTTCCGGTTGCCATGTAAATCCGGCGGTCTCTTTCGCCATGCTTCTTACCGGGCGCATGAGATTCGGGGAATTCTGCGGTTATGTTGTGGCGCAGCTTCTGGGTGCAGCTATCGGTGCCGGTTTCCTGTACTGGTGTGTGTCTATGGCTCCGGGCTTTGAGTTCGGCGGCATAACCGGCGACTGCAATCTTGCCACCAACGTGATACAGCCGGGCGCCAACAGCGGCATGGCTCTTGTGGTGGAATGCCTTTTCACATTCTTCTTCGTGCTCATCGTGCTCGGCGCTACGGATGCCCGGAAGGGTTTCGGCAAATTTGCCGGTATTGCCATCGGTCTTGCACTCGGCCTGGTCAACATAGTGGGCATACCTGTGGACAACTGCTCGGTGAACCCCGCGCGTTCGTTCGGTCCCGCATTGTGGTCCCCCGAGGCATGGCCTGATTTCTGGATCATGGTTGTGGGTCCTCTTGCCGGCGCCCTTATCGCCGCGCTCTGCTGGATCGCTATCTCCGGCACACGCAACCGCGAGGCCATTGAGGAATAACGATGCGGTGTGTCCGTGATATCTCCTGACCGGGGATAGTCCCCCATATCAAGCAAAAACAGATGGCGCCGTGCCCGACAAGGGGCGGCGCCATCTGTTTTTGCTTGATTCGTTCGGATCTCCGATTATTTCACGCGCTCCAGGTAGTTGCCTGTGCGGGTATCCACACGCACTTTGTCGCCGATGTTGCAGAAGAGGGGCACACGGATTTCGGCGCCGGTCTCCACTGTGGCGGGTTTGAGTGTGTTGGTAGCGGTATCACCCTTGATGCCGGGCTCGGTGTACTGGATCTCGAGCACTACGTTGGCGGGGAGCTCGCAGGTAAGCACTGTCTCGGGAGCCGCATGCACCATAGCCTCAACGATATCGCCGTCTTTCAGGAAAGCCACGCCCTCGATGCTCTCGCCGGGAAGCACGATCTCTTCCCATGTCTCGGTGTGGAGGAAGTGATAGCCCATCTCGTCCTTGTAGGAGTACTGGTAGGGACGGCGCTCGATGCGCACCTCGTTGACTTTCACGCCTGAGTTCCAGGTCTTGTCAAGGATGCGGCCGGTTTTTACATTGCGGAGTTTTGTGCGCACGAAAGCCGGGCCTTTGCCGGGCTTTACATGAAGGAATTCAACGATAAAGAAATAGTTGCCGTCGATGTCGAGGCACATGCCGTTTTTAAAATCTGCGGTCGTTGCCATAGTTTCTTTCTATCTTGTCTTATAGTGTTATAATGTATTCGGAATGTGAGCGTTACGGTGCCGGAGCGCACGGTGCTCCGGCCGTATCTTTATTTTTAACGTGCAAATTTAGTGTTTTTTCCGCCGTTTTCCAAAAATTCAGCTTCCCGCTTGCCATAAACATGGAGAAAAAAGCATCGGCCGAGAGCATGCATCCCGTGGGAAATTCGTATCTTTGCCAGACAAAGGATACACGTTTTGGTTTTCAGCCACCGGTACAATTCATTATCTCCACGCCAGATCATTACAATGAGCGATTTTAACTACAACTCCAACGGTGTCGACTACGACCCCGACCTCATATATGACCGTCCACGCAGACGGGAGCGCCAGGAGGCCGCTCCCGCCTACGGCCGCTTCAACCCCGACCGCGACGAGAGCGATTATGCCCGGCGCGACCGTGAATACGACCGCACCGAGCGCCCTGCACAGCAGAGACGCCGGCGCAGAAATGCCGACGCGGTTTCGGAAACGCCGCAGGATACGGAGCGTGAACGTCCCTCGGAAGAGCGCGCCTCCCGCCAGGCGAAAACACAGCCGAAAGAATCGCGCCAGCCCAAAGAACCACGGCAGAAAAAGCCCCGGGCGCCACGCAAGCCGTGGAGCGAATACGGCATAGTCAAATTTTTCTGCGACAAAAGGCTCCATGCTGTGGTCGGGGTGGCATTGGTCTTTGTGGCTGTCTACATTTCAGTGGCGGCCATATCCTTCTTCCGGTCAGGTGCGGAGGACCAGAGTGTGGTCACATCGCGTACACTCGCAGAAATCACATCGCAGGGGATGGAGGTGGAAAACGCCGCCGGGCCGGTAGGGGCACGCCTCGCGCAGTCTGTCATAGTGGAGGGGCTGGGCCTCGGTTCCATAGCGCTCATCGCATACATGATTCTGCTTGGCCTGTCGCTGATGGGGCTAAGGAAAATGTCGTTCTGGTCGCTTACGTTCAAGACACTCCTTGTGGCCATCTGCACCTCCGTGGTGCTCGGTCTGTTCTCCCTGTGGGTAGGCACCGACTATAATCTCGGGGGTTACCACGGCCAGTATGTGAATCTGTGGCTTGTGGCCAACTGCGACTGGATCGGGGCGGCTCTTGTGAGCGCTTTCGCCATAGTCTCTGTCTTTTATGTGTATATCAACGACATATACGTGCTTCTCAGCCGTTACCGTGCCATGAGGCGTGCACGTCGCGAGAAAGCCGAGCAGCTGCGCTATGAGCGGGAGGAGGACCGTCAGCGCGTGCGCGAGGCCATGGAGCTTGCCGACAGGCGCGAGCATGAGGAGGATAACGCCGATGCGGCACAGGGTGCCGCAGCCGAGGATGATCCGGAGCGCCAGATGGTGCCTGTAGGTTTCGAGGATACCGACGATTACGGGAACGAGGACCCATACGCCATACAGGATCATGCCCGTTATATGCCCCAGGAGGATCCTGAACCAGAGCCTCAGGAAGAGCTGCACACCGTTCCGTCCCACACGCTTGAGGATATGGAGGAGGCTTCCGAGGTTCCCGCCGTGCAGTCTCCAGCCTATGTTTTCCACTCTCCGGCAGCTCCTCAGGAGCCTGTGACCGCCGTTGCGGCGCCGGTAGTCGCCGCTCCCGCATCCGCTCCTATAGCTTCTGCAGCTTCCGCTGTTGTTGCTCCGGCTGCTACAATGGATGTGGTCGTAGCCAAGACCATCGAGGAGGGGGACGAGGGTAGAACCGAACTTTATGATCCCACGGCAGAACTCTCCCGTTACTGCAAGCCATCTGTGGAGCTGCTTCACGAGATACCGCTCAGGGACAACAATGTGGATATTGAAGATCAGGAGGAAAACCAGGCGCGCATCCGCAAGAAACTCAACGACTACGGTATCGAGATAAGCAAGATAACCGCCACTGTGGGTCCTACGGTGACGCTTTACGAGATAATCCCCGCCGTGGGTGTGCGCATCGCCAAGATCAAACGCCTCGAGGACGATATAGCCCTGTCACTCGCCGCTCCGGGCATACGTATCATAGCCCCGATGCCGGGGAAAGGCACAATAGGCATAGAGGTGCCTAACAGGGATCCGCAGACGGTGTCGATACGTTCCATCCTGTCGTCGAAACGTTTTCTCGAAGGGAAAGAGACCCTCCCTATGGCAATGGGAGCCACGATCTCCAATGAAGTGTTTGTGGCCGATCTCTGCAAGATGCCCCACCTGCTTGTGGCAGGTGCCACAGGTATGGGTAAGTCGGTAGGTCTCAACGCCATAATCGCATCGTTGCTTTACAAGCGCCATCCCGCCGAGCTGAAATTTGTGCTGATCGACCCCAAGATGGTGGAATTCAGTCTTTACAGTGTGCTTGAGCGCCATTTCCTCGCCAAACTTCCCGACGAGGAGGAGGCGGTGGTTACGCAGATGGACAAGGTGCTCGCCACTCTCAACTCGCTATGCGTGGAGATGGACAACCGCCTGAAGATGCTGCGCGACGCGAATGTGCGTTCTATCGCCGAGTATAACGAGAAGTTCATCCAGAAACGCCTCAATCCCAACAACGGCCACCGTTTCCTGCCGTATATAGTGGTGATCGTCGATGAGTTCGCCGATCTTATCATGGTGGCAGGCAAAGAGGTGGAGAAACCTGTGGCACGCATAGCCCAGAAGGCACGCGCTGTCGGCATACATATGATCGTGGCCACACAGCGTCCGTCGACCGATGTGATCACCGGTCTTATAAAGAATAACTTCCCGGGACGTATCGCCTTCCGTGTCACACAGATGGTGGACTCCAAGACGATCCTTGACCGTCCGGGCGCCAACCAGCTCATAGGGCGCGGCGACATGCTTTTCTCCCACAACGGCGCCCTCACCCGTGTGCAGTGCGCGTTCATCGACACCTCGGAGGTGCAGGCCATATGCGACCACATTGAGCGCCAGGCCGGCTATCCCACGGCATACCTGCTCCCCGAGCCGGCGATGGAGCCGGAAGGCGGTTCGATGGCCGGAAGCGGCAATCTCTCAGACCGCGACGTGCTTTTCAAGGAGGTGGCCGAGGCCATAGTGCAGAGCGGATTCGGCTCCACAAGCTCTGTGCAGCGCCGTTTCCAAGTGGGATTCGCCCGCGCGGGAAAGATCATGGATCAGCTCGAGGCAGCCGGCATCGTCGGTCCCGCCACCGGTGGAAAGCCCCGCCAGGTGCTTGTGGATATGATGGAGCTGCAGGACATACTGCGCAACCTTCCGTGACAGAAACCCATTCATAGGAACCATTAATAACCCCCAATAAGAACCCTTCATTGAGGAGTCTTGTTATAGAAACATGATGAAACAGACACTGATACGCCGTATATACATTATGCTGATGCTTGTGGCCACAGCGGTGGCACCGATTGCAGCGGCCACGCCTACGGCAGCCGACATACTCGGGAAAGCATGCCAGGAGGTGAAGAAACTGAAGTCGTTCAAGGCCTCGTTTACCGTAGGCTCGGGCAATCAGCGCTCGGCGGGCGACATCACAGTCGATGGAAACCGCTTTTACCTCACCACTCCCGACATGACCACATGGTTCGACGGCAAGACACAATGGTCTTACTCCCCCGCGGCCAAAGAGGTGAGCGTGTCGGAGCCTACATCGTCAGAACTGGAGCAGGTAAACCCCTTTGCAGTGGTGGAGAGCCTCGGCAAACAGTACACCGGCCGTCGTGTGACATCTCCGAAGGGGATGCACCGCCTTGAGCTTACGCCGAAAGGGAAAAGCGACTATTCCAAAGTGGTTCTTACCCTGAATGCCGCCGACTATATCCCCACAGAGGTGACGCTCACATCCACCGACCGTACCGTGACGACAATAAAACTGTTGTCTGTCACAAAGATCAAGGCGCCCTCGTCGGCAACCTTCCGGTTTGACCCGAAAAAATACCCGCGTGCGGAGATCATAGATTTACGCTGACCGGTAAATAAAATAATGTTGAACAGTTACTTAATAACATAACATATAACTCAGGAACATACTCATGGCAACCATAACAACACGATGTGCGATCATAGGCGGAGGCCCCGCCGGTTTTACAGCCGCGATATATGCCTCGCGCGCCAATCTGGCACCGCTTCTTATCGAGGGTCCACAGCCTGGCGGACAGCTCACCACAACCACCGATGTTGAAAACTTCCCCGGTTACCCCGATGGGGTGAACGGCACCGAAATGATGGAGCATTTCCGTTCGCAGGCCATGCGGTTCGGCGCCGACATCCGCATGGGGCAGGTCGCGAAAGTCGATTTCTCCAAACGCCCCTTTACGCTTTCGCTTGACGGGGGCGACACGGTAGAGGCCGATTCCGTGATCATAGCCACCGGGGCGTCGGCAAAATACCTTGGTCTGCCTGACGAACAGAAATTCATGGGTATGGGGGTTTCAGCCTGCGCCACATGCGACGGTTTCTTCTACCGCAAACGCACCGTGGCCGTGGTAGGTGGCGGTGACACCGCATGCGAGGAGGCTCTTTACCTCGCTTCATTGGCCAAAAAGGTGTATATGATTGTGCGCAAACCGTTCCTGCGCGCATCGAAAGTAATGCAGAAACGTCTGGAGGAAAAAGACAATATCGAGATCCTGTTCAACTGCAACACAGTGGGATTGTATGGCGAGGAGGTGCTTGAAGGCGCCAGGATCGCCGAACATGCCGGTACCGACAAGGAGCGTGTGTTCGACCTCCCTATCGACGGCTTCTTCCTTGCCATAGGCCATACCCCCAACACCGGCCTGTTCAAGGGGCAGGTGGATATGGATGCCGAGGGTTATCTCAAGGTGACCGCCCCCTCTACCGCCACCAATGTGCCTGGGGTATTCGCTGCCGGCGACGTCTGCGATCCTTTCTATCAGCAGGCTATCAACGCCGCGGCCGCCGGTTGCCGTGCCGCTATGGATGCCGACCGCTTCCTGCTTGACGCATAACTGAATAAATCCGTAACATAGGTTTGGCGGCCTCCGAAAGTCTTCATCAGATTTTCGGAGGCCGCCAAACTTATATAATACTGTATGTTTTATGATTCTTACAGGAAGAGGAGGGCGAGGCGATAGGCCCCGAAGGCCACTACCCATGCCAGCAGTGTGTTGTAAAGGACGGAGAAGAGGCCATAGCGCCATGAGCGTGTCTCGCGGATTACGGCAACGATTGTCGCTGTACAGGGGCAATACAGCAATATGAATATCATGAAGCTGAGGGCGTTGGCCGGATTGAAATCAGGAGCGGCGGCTCCTGCCATGGGGGTGGACAGGCGTGCCTGGAGCGTGTTGTCGGTAGCCTCGTCAGATCCGGTGTAGAGCACTCCGAGTGTGCTGACCACGATCTCCTTGGCAGGTACGCCGGCGATGGCGGCCACTGTTGCCCTCCATGAGAAACCGAGAGGTTCGAGAACCGGGTTCACGGCTTTACCCATCATTTCCAGATAGGAGTCGTGCTCGGGATCTATGTCGCCGCTTTCCTCTATGTTGATCTCCTGTATGTCGGCGGGGTTCTCTCCGTGCAGGGGGAAGAAGTTGAGCGCCCATACGATAATGGATGCCAGAAGTATGATACCTCCCATCTTGTTGAGATATTCCTTCCCTTTGCCCCACATGTGGCGGAGGGTGGTTTTCATCGTCGGCACACGGTAGGGGGGAAGTTCCATCACGAAGGGTGTCTCCTCCACGGGGAAGAAGAACTTGCGCAGCATCTTCGCTGTGAACATTGCCGCAAGAACCCCGAGGAAATACATGCCGAGGAACACCAGTGCCGCCTCAGCCTCGAAGAATGTGCCGATCAGGAGCACATATACCGGCAGACGCGCCGAGCAGCTCATGAAAGGGGTGATGAGTACTGTGATTATGCGCGATGAACGGCTCTCGATGGCGCGTGCGGCCATTATGGCAGGCACGTTGCAGCCGAATCCCATCACCAGAGGTATGAACGACTTGCCGTGCAGCCCTATCTTGTGCATGAGGCGGTCCATTATGAATGCCGCCCTCGCCATATATCCGGAGTCTTCCATGAAGGAGATAAAGAAGAAGAGTATCAGGATGTTCGGCAGAAATACGATAACCCCCCCCACACCTCCTATGATGCCGTTGGCGAGGAGGTCTTTCAGCGGGCCGTCGGGCATGCGGGTGTTCACCAATCCGGCAAGGAAGTCCACACCGGCCTGGATCCAGTCCTGCGGATAGCTCCCCACGGCGAAAGTGAACCAGAAAATGAAGACCATTACTGCGAGGAAAAACGGGAAACCGAATATGCGGTTTGTGACGATGGAGTCTATCACCATCGTGCGTGTCTGTTTCTCCGTATCGGGTATCTCGAGGGTCTCGGCGAGTGCGCCGGCGATAAATCCGTATTTTTCTCCCGCGATGAGAGCCGACACATCCTCTCCGGCGTGGTGCCTTTCAAGTTCTTCAGCTTGCGGTCGCGGAGTTTCAATATCTTTTCCCCGTCGGCACTGCTTTTTACGGCCTCTTCCGCTTCGCTGTCCCCCTCCATCAGTTTTATGGCGAGGTATCGGGGGGAATAGTGGGGGTGTATCCCTTTGTCGGCCTTTAGGGCGTCTTTCAGTTCGGTAAGGCAGTTCTCGAAATCGTGCCCGAGTTTCACATGCACATGGCGCACCACGCTGTTGCGCCGCTCATATACCTCTATGATGGTGTCGAACAGGCGGCCGATCCCCTCGCCGTTGCGGCTTACCGTGGGCACCACCGGCACACCGATCATGCTGCCGAGTGTCTCGTAGTCGAATTTCACCCCGCGCGAGCGCATCTCGTCGAACATGTTGAGCGCTATCACCATCGGATAGTCCATGTCGATAAGCTCGGTTGTGAGATAGAGGTTGCGCTCGAGGTTTGATCCGTCGACCACGTTTACAATCACGTCGGGACTGTTGTCGCGCAGATACCGCCGCACATACCGCTCCTCGGGGGAGTAGGCCGACAGCGAGTAGGTGCCCGGGAGGTCAATTATATTGAATGTGTATCCGCCGTGGGTGAAGACACCTTTTTTCGCGTCGACGGTAACGCCGCTGTAGTTGCCTACATGTTCCTGTGCTCCCGACGCCACGTTGAAGAGCGACGTCTTGCCGCAGTTGGGGTTTCCGATAAGGGCAACGTTGATTATGTGCCGCTCCCCCTCGTAACGCTCGCGGTGCACGGCGTCCATCTCCTCGGTGGGTACCACATATTCTTTTGGCTTGGGTATTTCCGGTTGTGTGTGTTCCTCCAGGGGGATTACTTCTATCATCGCGGCCTCGTTGCGCCGCAGCGACACCTCGTATCCCATAAGCCGGTATTTGACCGGGTCACGCAGCGGCGCCGACAGGATGGAGGTGATCTTGCGTCCTTTGACGAACCCCATCTCCATGACGCGTTTGCGGAAGGCTCCGTGGCCGAGTATCTTGACGATTACGGCCGACTGGCCGCTTTTCAAATCTGACAATCTCATTACCTTAATACATAGACAGTTGAAACATCCTTGTCTTTTTTCATCATGTTGACGGTGCAAATATCGCATTTTTTGACGAACCGTCCCTCCTCTAAAACGCCTTATTATGCGTAATCGCTCCGGATAATAACACTATTTAACATCTCCGCTTCTCTCTGTGCCTGTTTTACCTATCGGTTGCCACAGGTGAAAATAAGACCCGTTTTTGAGGCGATTTTAGTTAAACCGCTTGACATTTCAAAATTATTTAGTAATTTCGCAATTATATTTCAAGCCGGTGTTATGGTCGCCGATGACTCATCCGCCGGTTTTACAGACAGTTCCGGAAGCAAATCCCAAACCAAACATAAATTTAAAGGTTATGGTAACAAAGAAGCTCAAAATCAGAGACCTCACTCTGCGTGACGGACAGCAGTCGCTCTTCGCCACACGTCTGAAACAACAGGACATCGATCCGCTCCTGCCCCTCTACAAGGAAGCAGGATTCTATATCATGGAGGTATGGGGCGGCGCAGTGCCCGACTCGGTGATGCGCTACCTTGACGAATCGCCCTGGGTGCGCCTGCGCACCATACGCGAGGCCGTAGGCCCCAACCAGCTCCTCTCCGCCCTTTCCCGTGGCCGCAACCTCTTCGGATATGTACCCTACCCGGACTCCGTGCTCGAGGGTTTCTATAAGGAAGCCATCAAGAACGGCCTCAGCATAATGCGTATTTTCGACGCACTCAACGACATCGACAACGTGCGCGAGAGCATCCGTCTCATCAACGAGCTCGGAGGCATCGCCGACGCCGCTGTCTGCTACACCGTGGATCCCAAAGAGGAGGCCGCTCCCGCTCCCGTGAAGAAGGGTTTCTTCGCTTCGCTCTTCGGCAAGAAGGAGCAGGCTCCCGCCGCTCCCGAGAAGATCTTCACCGACGAATATTTCGTGAACAAGGCTCTTGAGATGGAGCGTCTCGGCGCGAAGATCGTGACCCTGAAAGATATGGCCGGTCTGGTGAACCCGCTCCGCGCCGCTTCCATTATCGGCAAGCTCAAACAGGTGCTGAAAGTGCCCGTTGACTTCCATACCCACTGTACCCCCGGCTACGGTCTGGCATCCTCGCTCATGG
>CADFRV010000062.1 GCA_902836725.1 Muribaculaceae bacterium | reverse complement strand
TTGACATCCACGTCCTCGAGATAGGGCATGGCCAGGAGGCTGGGCACGTTGGCGTCGTCCATCAGCAGGGAGTTGCCGAAGCCGTCGACCTCGAAGGCATATACTTTTCCGAACTGGGGATGGTCAATCACGGCGTGTTTCTTGAGAGCCGCCTCAACCTCGTCGGCCAGAGCTGTGCAGCGGCCTGCGAATTCGGTGTTCTTGTTTACCTCTGTGAGTATTTCGGCAGCCTTGCGGAGCGATGCCACCGCGAAGAAGTTGGAGGGCACGAGATACTGCAGGGTGGTGGCGTCGTCGGAGGGGCGGAAACTTGATACGATCAGGCCACACGGTTTCACGGGGGCGCCCCAGCCGTCGTTGTTCAGGGTATCGAGTGCGCGGTCTGTCTTGCGTTTGAACTGGTATTTGCCTCTGTTCTCCTTGCGCTGCTGGTCGATGAAAGTGTTGTAGATGTTTTCCATCGCGCCGAGCCACTCCTCATCGAAGATGCTTGCGTCGCCGGTTTCCTTCCAGTATGCGTATGCCAGGCGCAGGGGGTAGCAGAGTGAGTCGATCTCCCATTTGCGTTCGTGGATCTCGGGCTTCATGTCGGTGAAGTCGCTCATCCATTCGCCGCCGGTGGGGCCGTCGTTGAACGCGTTGGCATAGGGATCTATGAGGATGCACTTGAACTGGCGGCGGATCACTCCTTCAAGCATGTCTTTCAGCTCTTTGTCCTCGTTGGCGAGCTGTATATAGGGCCATACCTGTGCGCCGGAATCGCGCAGCCACATGGCATGGATGTCGCCTGTGTAGACGAATGTGTCGTGGTGGCCGTCTTTCCCTTTGCGGTAGTGCACGGTGGTGTCCAGGGTGTTGGGGAAGCAGTTTTCAAACATCCATGCCAGTTTCTGGTTGGTGAGCATGGATTTTACCTTGGCGATATGCTTCTCCACCGCTTTTGATTTGAAAAGACGGTCTGCTTTTGCCGGACGTTTTGTCTTGGTATAGTCGGGTGTGACGGCTACGGCTGTGTTGTCAGCCGCACAGACAGGTACCGGAGCGCCGAAGGCGTTGGTCGAGCTTAAGAGGGCAGCGCTTGCCGCGAGGACTAAGGAGATGGATCTCATTGCTGAAATGTTTGAAGTTTTCGATGGGGGAGAGAGCACGTTTCCGTGGGGAAGGGAGAGGGGGAGGAGAGAGTTGAAATCTGTTGAAGATCTGGGAGAGGAGGATGGTCTGTTAGGTTATGTAGGGAGGTGAAAGCAGTGTAGCGTTCTGCACGCTCATTTATTTTGTTTTGATTGGTAAAGTGCTGCTGTAGCGAACATTTCCGCCATGGCACCCTGGGTGATAAGGCCTTTGCGCTCATCTTTGGTGTCCCCGCTCCAGTCGGAGTTGAACAGGCCGGTCTCTGTGTCGCGGGCATGTTCCCATGCGTAGTCGAGGTTGCGCAGGTAGTTGTCCATATAGGCGGGGTTGCCGTCGGCAAGGAAAAGTTCGTAGAATCCGCGCATCATCACTGCGGTGAACCATATGTCGCCGTTCTTTATCAGGGGGAATTCCCCGATGCTGTCGGTGGCGGTGCGGGAGAAGAAATAGCGGTGGGCGATCTCGGCGATGTTCTGTGCATCGGTGAGGCAGCGCTTGTCGCCGGTGATGTCGTAGAGAAGGGTGGCGGCCTGCATCATCTGCCCGCTGTTGTAGGCGAATTTGGCGCGGCCTATCTTTCCGTTCATCAGCTTATGGTCGAAGTAGAGATAGTCTGTGGTGTCCTGCAGGTTGGTCTTGGTCCAGTCATACAGCCCCGAGCCTGCGGCGAGGTATGCTGAGTCGCCGGTGGCTTTGAATAGCTTGAGGGCGTAGACCGATCCAGGTGCGTTGGAGCAGGTGTTCTTGCCACCTTTCTTCTGCTCGCACCAGTAGATGCCTCCGCCGAGTTTGTCGTCGGTTCCGCTCTCTATGAATTCCCATATCATGCGGGCTTTGTCAAGATGTGCGGGATCTTTGGTGCCGAGATAGAAGTCGGTGAAGTCTATGCCGAGCCAGATGTTGTCGTCATAGAAGCGGTCGCTCTGCGGTGCGCGGCTTATATATGAGGCGTATGCCGCGGGCATGCGGGCGGTGTCAAGGTATTCTTCCAATCCCGGCGCCACCTTCTCCTGGAGGAGTGTGAGGTATGCGGAGTCTCCTGTGGCGTCGTATATGGCGCGCACGGCCGATACTGTAGAGGAGTAGGGCCAGAGATATGAGAACGGTTTCGGGGAGTTGTTGTCGTCGCCTGCGAGATATGTGGCTCTGTAGAACTCGTCGTTGGGATAGTTCTCGCGTAAGAGGTTTTCTCCTTCCACGCCGTAATGCGCATATATGGAGTCGAGTGTCTCGCCGGCCATGAGCGCATATTTCCAAGGGGTCTCTTCGGCGCTCTTTTTCTGGCCTGCAGAACACGACGCTGTAAGCGTGGCTGCGATAAGGATTGGGTAAAGATATCTTACAGGTTTCATGGGTTAGTTTTGAAGTGTGATTGCCGCACTTTGTTTGGGATGGCTCTTCGCCACACGGCATCAGACGGCCGGACTGTAAATTATGTCTGGTGCAAAGATAAATACGCGTTGCGGTCCTGTGTGTGCCTATTTCCGACTAATGGTATTATATAGGCGCACTATTCCAATTGTTTACACATTGTGCGCAATTGCGCACATGGCTGTAATGCCCGTCTGGCGTGGCTGAACCTTTGCCTGCATGCTGTTGTTTATAATTACAAAGATAAAAGGTGGCAGGGGTGGGGTCCAAAATCCCGGGCGACGGCTGTCTGAGCTGAAGCCAGATCGCGAAAGGCTATGCTACCGGATAGTCTGCCCATAGACGTTGGAAGCGACGTCTGCCCTATGTAACCTGAAATTTCAACCAACTCCTTTTATAGCGGAAGACCGTCTGCAGCGTGTCTCCGCTTTTTTTGTCAAAGCGAGCCACCTCCGGCGGCTCGCTGGAGTATTATTCCCGACAATATGACGCATGTTAATTGTCTGTAGAGTATTGATGGACAAGCCCATGTTGTCTAAACGCGCTTCAACATATTGCGTGTCAGTGGACAATTGGTTACTTAGGCGTTTTTGCCGGACAGCAATAATTGCGTATTGGCATGCGATATATGACGTGAGGATTTTTGACGGACAATGATAACAAAAAATGGCGGTGTGCCATGGAGCCTGTCCATGTGCACACCGCCGGGTTGTGCGTTGCAATATTAGATGTTATGTCATTTTACAACGACTTTTATGGTTTTGCCGTCAAGGGTGACGAGGTAGACACCCTGGGTGGCGGGAATGTCAACATGGCCGTTTCCTTCGCCTGCCGCCACAGTCATGCCGCTTGCGGAGGCGATGCTGTAGCTCTGGCCCGACATGCCGCTGAGGGAGATGACGCCCTTGCCGCCTGTTACGTTCACGGTGCCGGCGAGGCTGCTGTCTACGCCGGTGCCTGTGGTGGCCTTGACTGCGCGGGATTCACCTGTGGTGTAGACTGCCGATACGGCATACTCTTTGTCGGTGTCGCCGGCCGCGGGAAGATCGGCGAAGCTGAGGCTTTCCACAGGAGCGGCGTTGATGAGGGTGTTGCCGCAGTAGATGTTATAGCCTTTCAGCGTCAGATCCTGGGGAGCGCCGGTGGCGGGATAGAAGGATACATTGTCGATGAATATCTGCGATGTACCCATCGGTGCGTATGAGCATCCGCGGATGGCGAAACGGCGTGCGCCTTCCGGCACCACTATGGCATACTGTGTCCAGTCGCCGGGAAGTTCCTCTATGCGGCGCACGAGTGTGAAGTCTTCGGGATCTGTACTCCCTTCGCTGTAGAGGAATTCCACGGTCTCGGGGGTCTCGCGGTTGTAGCTGCGTGCCCAGAGGGTCACAAGCTGCTCGCGGCCGCAGAGCTCGGGCGCGATGGCCCAATCATCCTGCTGCTCGCCACGGGTGAATGTGGAGTTGACCACATACATGTTGGCGAGGTACTGAAGGCTGTTGTCGTAACCGTAGTAACCGTCGGAGAATTCGCTGTATAGGCGGCTCTGAACCCACCATGACTGTGCGGAGTGGTTGGGGATGCCGGGGAAATCAAGCATCTCCCAGGTCGAGGAGCTTACCATGCCGCCGATGGGGAGCTGATCCACATCAATGAAGATCCAGTCGCCTGCCTCGGTAAGGAACACATCTTCTTCGGCACAGGGGTACGACTCGAAGTCCTCAAGCACTGCTTCGGGAACGGCCTTGGTCATGTCGGGCGCAAGCCATTCGAGCTGTTTGCCGCCGGGATTGATGAACACGGCCTCAGGCTCGGGAAGCAGAGGCAGGTTGCGTGCCACGGTCACAGCGCCTGAAAGGTTGTTGTCGGTCACTTCGTCGCCGGCAGCCTCTATGCTGATGCGGAAGGTGTTGCCTACAGGATCCTGCACGCTGAGGGAGTGCTGGAACTCAACGAATTCGGTGGCACCGAACATGAGTTTCCCGAGATCTTTGGCGGCTACCTCCTCGTCGTTGTGGAGGAGAACGGCCTTGTATGCCTGTACGTCGGATGTGCCGAGGTTGGTGACACGTGCCTTGACGGTGAACGGTTCGCCCGGCTTGGCCTGTACCGGAGCCTCGATATCAGTGACGGCGAGATCCGTTTCTGCGATGTCCTCTATGCGGATGTTGTCGATGAGCACCCAGTTGTAGCCATACTCGTCGTTGACGTGGATGGTGCCCTTGAAGATAAGGGAGATGGTCTGGGCGGCAAACTCTTTCAGATCCACGGCCACAAGTTCCCATGCCTCCACGTTGCCGAGATCCTTTATCACCAGATGCTTCACATTGTGGCGTGTGCCGTCGGCGGTCACCACATCCACGTCAAGCTCGTTGATGTCGGGGTTGCCGTACTGCAGCCAGTTGTATGTGTAGAAGGTAAGGGTCGGCTCCTCCACGCCGGAGAGGTCGATGGCGGGTGAGAGAAGTTCTGTCCACTCGTTGTGGTAATTGCCGGCATCGTCGTTGACGAAGCTCCAGCCGAACATTCCGGCAAAGCCGTTGTCATGATCCTGCGAGCCTTCGGCACTCTGGAACGAAGAGTCCATCAGGCGGTTCCACCCGTTATACTGCTGGAACTGCAGCGAGCGCTCGTCGTCGGTTATTGAGGCTATCTGCGGGCCGTTGGAGGGTCCGTCGCCCCATGGGTGCTCGAGCGAGTAGTTGGGGAACGACTCCTTGAAAGGAGCCTTTACAGGCTGTCCCGCGAAGATGTTGGCGCTCTTTTCGGCGTAGCCTATGCCGGCGGCGTTCACAGCTGAAACCTTGACGTAGACGAATCCGCAGTCGCGGCCTGTCTCGAATGTCGGGGTGAAGGTAAGGCGGGTATCTGTGATGCCCTCATAGGTCTTGTTGCCATGATAGTATGCGTTGTCGGGGAAGACCTCTACATTGTAGGTTACCTCGCCGTTGAGGGGATAGCCGAGCCAGTCGGAGACAGGCGCTTCCCATGTCACGGTCACCTGTGTGGGGTCATCGGCATTGCGTGCTATCTCTATTCCGGTAAGTTCTTTCGAGCGGTTGATGCCTACGAATGTCTTGAACGCAGGTGAGGGCGCGCCTTTCGAGTCGCCGTTGTATGCGTAGGCTGTGTAGGTGTATTCGCCGCTTTCGGTCACCGTCTCGTCGGAGAATTCAACTGTCGAGCCGGGGACCGGGGCGTCGATGGTGGCCACCACCTGGTTGTCGCGTGTCACTTCCAGTTTGCTGACGGCTGTCAGTGCGGTGCCGTTTTCTGCAAGTTCGGGCACTTTCACCTTGCCTGCCGCCTTGAGCGCTCCGCTGCGGTCGGCTGTCACCTCGAGGATCTCAGGAGCTGCGGGAGCCGCATAGCTTACGGGTGCGGAGATGGTCAGCTCCTTGATGGTGAGGTAATACATGTTGGGGTCGCTCACGGCATGGAAACCGATGAACATCTTGCCGTCCTGTTCGGCGGTCATCTCGAAGTCGAATCCCATCGGATCGGTCTGGTCGATGAGCGTCACAGGGAGGAGTTCGGTGGTCATGGCGTCGGGGCTGCATGCATAGCCCATCTTTACCTCTACTTTTTCGGGACATGAGGTCATGCGGCAGGTGAATGCCACATGCACTTTGTATTTGCATCCGGCGACAGCCTTGATCGGGGGTGTGAGGGCCCAGTCGTCGGCTGCGTTGGAGTAGTCGTATTTATAGGCTATGCCGCTGTATTCGTGTCCCCAAGTGGCTCCGTCGTTGTTGAGGTCGAACACGCTCCAGTTTGTGAACACGTCGTAGTAGTCGAGCGTGGATATGTCGTAAGGCAGTGCGAGTGATCCGGTCATTGTGGGGGCGCTGACGCCGGGTGCCGAGGTGGCATCACCCTGCGAGGCGGTCACGTGGAATACGACAGACTCAATACCTTCCGGCTCATAGATGCATTCTGCCTGGGTGCCGGAGATGTTTTCGGCCACGACTACGCCTGCCGGCATGCGGGTCACGGTGTAGGTTACGGATGCGGGATCCACGAATCCGCCGTTGGCTCCGGTGGTGACAGCGTCCCAGGTTACTGTGAACCGGTTCTCGTCCTCCACAAAGTCAACCTTGACATTGGCGGGGCTTTCGGGAACGTCGGGACCTACCCACATTGAGAGGCGTGCCTTCTTTCCTTCCCCTGCGGCGTTCGAAGCAGATACGGAGAAGTTATGTTTGCCAGCCGCGGCAACTGTGACTGCTGCGTTGACCTCGGCTCCGTATGCGGCTGTACCTTCTGCCACGGTCTCTTTACCGTCGACCACTTTCCATGTAGCCTCCCCTGTGGCGGCGCTTCCGTCATGCAGGGTGGATGGCATCGTGAAACTGATGGTGCCGCTCAGGGATCCCGCGGCGAAGTTTCCTGCAGGTGCCGAAGGTGTGCCCGGGGCGTTGTCGGCCACTGGGTTCTCGGCTATGAAGATTGATGTGATCGATTTGCCGGGGAAATCGGCCAGGAGTGTGGCGACGCCGGTCTCCGGGTTGATGGAGTAGAGGTTGCAGAACGTCGGGCCGCTGTAACCCTCCTCGCCGTTGGCCATAAGGATGAAATCTCCGCTGTCAGGATCGAAGGCGCCGCTCCAGTTGTAGCGCGCGCTTCCGTTGGTGACCCCGATGTCGGATATGCGGTCCACTTTGCCGGTGGTGAAGTTTACTTTTCCGAAAACGCCTCCTCGGGTCACGCCATAGAGTGTGCCGTCGTTGTCAAAGGCGAGGGCCCACGCCAGTTCGTCGTTGAAAAGGGAGACGCCTGGGGTGATGTCAAGCGAGAATCCTGTCTCCAGGTTGATAGAATAGAGATGGTACGACATTGCCCCGTAGTCGCAGTAGGCATATCCGGTGCCTGTCTTGGGGTCGATGGCAAGGTCGCTCGCACGGTATTCCGGCAGGTATATCTCGTCGCCGACTTTCTCCCAGGTGTTTATGTCATATCCCTGTATGCGGTGGCCGTGGGGATCGTTGTCGGTGTCCCAGTATTCGTCGTAACGGCCGTCATGGCAGGCATAGAAGGTAGTGCCGCTGAGAGCGCCTCCGTAATATGAGCTGACATCGCTCACTTTCTCCATCTCGCCGTCGGATAGCTCGGGCAGGCGGTACATCCCTATTGTGTTTGCGGCATAGTCGTATACGGTGGCCACTATCTGCGGAAGCGGTGTCCCGTCGGGGGCGGATACTCTGGCCATAGGTGCTTTCTGTCTGGCGGCAGCCTCCTCGGCTGCTTTCGGATCCTGTTCCTCCGGTGGCTTCTGGAATCCCTCTTTTATCACAGGGCCTGTGCCCAGGGCGTTGCGGTTGGCTGTTAGTAAAGCCATTGCCGGTATCGCCGAGGCGGCGGCAACGGTGGCCGCGGTCAGTAATACGAGTAAATTTTTCTTCATATCTATTTTGATTTGTGATGATTGTACCGTCTGTTGTCTGGAGCATGTAGCCTGTACCGTATGACAGCTACTCCGGGATGTGGCTGAATGGATAAGTCTACTGACAAACTTATTTGTATGCCTGAGCTGCAAAAGTAATATAGCAGACTTGAGAAAACAACAACCTATGTTAATTTAAATAATTGTTTAAAATAATTTTGCCCGCTTGCTTAGAGTATGTTTGAAATTCGCTTCCGGAGGTTCAACGACGTATTTCCGGTGCGTTCAATGCCTCGGGCTGCTGAGGATGTCAGCGTGAATGATTGATCTTCTTTTCCTGCAGTATCTTCTTGCGGATACGGCTCACATGCACTTCTGTCATTTTAAGGTATGAGGCAATGGCCTTGAGGGGCACATTCTCGAACAGTTCGGGGCGGCATCTTTCGAGCCATTCGTAGCGCCATTTTGCGTCGCCGCTCATTACCTTGTCTTTAAGCTCGCCGTAGCAGCAACGGCGTGTGAAGACTCCTGCCACCCATCGGCAGAATTCGCTGGATTCCGCCATCATCCTGTCGAAAGTGTTTTTCTGTATATGCAGTGTTGTGGTGGGACAGCAGCATTCGATCCTTATTATTGCCGGAGATCCGTTTGAGAAGCCCTGCATTGAGGCTACCAGTGTGCCTTCCATTCCGAAATATAGATTGGTCTCGGCTCCTTCGTTGAGCATGTAGCCTCTTACGATACCCTCTTTTATGATATATATGTCCTGGTTGATTTCCCCGAAATCCACAATGGCCTCGGAGCGTGCGAATGTACGCACGCCTGAGTTCTCGATAATATACCGGAATATATTATCGTTCAAGGGGAAATCTGATTCCTCTTCCAGTGCAGTCCTGAAATCGGGGGCGGATATCATTGCTCGTCGTGGGAATAGAAGTCATTTAAACTTTTTCTTCGAAAAGAATTTGAGGCTGTTTTTGAGCTGATTTTAACTGAATTTGAGGGAGCGATGCGGGCATCGTGACCGAAAATAAGGTTAAAACCAGGCAAAGAGAGGCCAAATTCTTAAAGAAGATGGTTTGTGAAGCCACTAAAGAAAAAGTTTAAATGACTTCATAGACTTATTCTGTCAGTCTTTTACTATGGAAACTCTCGCGGAGCTGAAGACGCTCATGTCAAGTTTTTCCATGATGTGTTTTATGGCGCGGGCGGCCTTTATGCTTACGCGGGTGGGGTTCAGTTCCGCTCCGTATGCTGCCACGGCCATCACTCCGGGATAGATGCCGAGGATTGTGCCTCCGAAGCTGGCTTTGGCAGGCAGACCTGTGGAAACAAGCCACGGACCGTTCATTTTATGCGGGCCTTTGGCGGCCATAAGTGCCACGATGTATTTGGCGATTTCGCCGTCGAACACAATCTTTTTCGTTGCGGGGTTCACACCGTCGGCGGCAATGGTGGCGCCCATCATCGCAAGCTGTGCGGTGGATGCGCTCATGGCTTCGGCCTTTGTGGCGAGGTCCACGGCCATTACGGCGTCGTCATACAGATAATATCCGTCTTCGGCGAGGCGGTTTACGGTATTGTCATCCTCCACCTGTTTTTTCAGTGCGTTGTAGACCGGGACGTTCAGTTCGGGGGATGTTCCCATAAGGTCTATCATGCGGTTCTCGTAGATGTTCCATTTGGATTCGGGGTCTCCGGTAGGCTCCATTGCCGAGAATGCGCGGATAGTATGCGCGCTTACAGGGAGGTGGGCGGGTTTGTGAGGCTTTTTATGGCATGGGCACTGGCCGGATTTCTTTATAAGCTCGTCACGTGAGTTCTGCGAGAACATTACCGATGCCAGAGGAACTCTTACGATCGACCCCATAGGCACTTTCACGTCGGTGTCGCCCTTGTTTATTGTCGTACCGTCGGCCAGCACCACACTGATGCCCATCTGGTTTTCGCGGGCTCCGGTATTACGGGGGTCTATTTCACCCTCTTTTATAGATTTCACAAGCTCATAGGCTTCGTCTACTGCTTTTCTGAGATCGTTTAACGAAATTTTACGTTCCATATATATTCTTTAGTTTTAAGTATGTCTGTGTTACGTATGTTGTATCATATCCTTTGAATGACACAATAGATAAACATAAAATCGGGGCGATTGGTTTAGAATGGGTCATACAGCCGTATGCCTGCACTCTCTCTATGCCGGAAGGTATTGTAAAACTGCAGAAGGCGCTGTACCGGTGTGCAGTACGGCGCCTTGAGATATGTGTATCTGAATTTGGTGTCGCTGTTTGGAATTGTGCAGCTCATATGTCGCTGTCAGAAAATCAAGGGCAACACGAAAGGAACAGTAAACATTGTAAGCATCAGGACATTCCGTCCCAATCTGGCCATTTTTACAAGGCGGGTGTTGAGTAAAGAGTCATTCATAGCGTAGTAATTAGAGCGGTAAATAATAGTTGTATATTATTTCAACTCTTTAACTGTAGTTTTGGTTCGCCTGACCGTATAGAAATAAAAAAATCCATTGTTTCCTTCACAGGTAACTATGGATTAAAGCCAAAAGGCAAGATTTGTGATTCTAAAAATTCCTGTTTTAATCGGAATTTACGTGTAGAGATTATATCTTACTTACATTCATCTAAATTCCTTAATGCAGACCCCGTTGCGGGCATCTCACGATGATGCAGCGTTGTCGGTATTATTTCTTTCGCAACCTTGCCGGTTTACCGTTTTATCGACGGTTTTACCATTACAGGAGCTTTGCTGAATTCAGCTCGATCCTAAAACAGTTGTGAACCTAAAATAAATTGCACCTGGAATTTCACTGCAAAGTTACACGTTTTTTATGTTTTTGCAAAACAGATGCCACCTATATTAAGGGTTTTAATAGCTTTATGATCGTTAAAAAACGCTAAAACGCATTTATGATGTCAGAAATCTCTTTCGCGTCTGTTTCGGAAGTGCATGCCGAAATCGGGAGGCTGACACATTCCGCTGCCAGTTTCTCGGTGACAGTAAGTGGGAACGGTATTTTAATGAGTTTCGCGCCTTCGTCTGTGAAACATGGCTGCATATGTGGGGGAGTGGCGTAATGTATGTCCCATCCCACTCCGTTTCTGTCAAGATGGGCGGTAAATCTGTCGCGTTCTTCCACATGCACTACATACTGGTGCCATACGCATTCTTCTTTTCCGTCAAACGGGATGCGCACTTTACCGTTGCTGATATGGGTGCCGTATATCCCCGCTATTTTTCTGCGGCGCTCTGTCTCGTCGGCAAGATGGTCGAGCTTCACATTGAGTATGGCGGCCTGAATCGGATCGAGGCGGCAATTGTATCCGCAGTAGATGTTATGGTAGCGTCGGTCGCTGCCGTAATTGGCGAGTGCCCGCACTGCAGTGGCAAGTTTGGCGTCAGAAGTAGTGACTGCTCCGGCGTCTCCTATCGCCCCTATATTTTTCGTAGGATAGAAACTGAAAGCCGCCGCATCGCCGAGCGCACCTGTAGTATGGCTTCCGCACAATCCCTCAAGATGCGATGTGGCTCCGATGGCCTGGGCGTTGTCCTCGATGATTTTTATGCCTCGCTCTGCAGCGAGTGTGCGCAGTGTCTCGTCCCAGCAGGCGCGGCCATAGAGGTGCACCGGCATTATGGCTTTTGTGCGCGGGGTGATGGCCGCTTCTATCAGCGACGTGTCGAGATTGCTCGTAGCGGGATCCGGATCTATAAGCACAGGAGTGAGCCCGGCATCCACTATGGCCAGCACTGAGGCGATGAAAGTGTTCGCAGCAACGATAACTTCATCTCCGGGAGACATATCTCCGGTCGCTACATATGCTTTCAATATAAGACGCAAGGCGTCCAGGCCATTGCTCACTCCTATGGCATATGTGGTTCCACATAGCGTAGACAGGCGGTTTTCAAATTTTTCCAATTCAGGGCCGCCGATATAACGTCCGCTGCGTAATACTCTCAGCACAGCCTCTTCTATTTTCGGGAGATACGGGGCATCCACCGTGCCGACATTCAGAAATTCATACTTTTTA
>CADFRV010000061.1 GCA_902836725.1 Muribaculaceae bacterium | reverse complement strand
CGAAAGGATGGAAAACGGCGAGACGCTGCCGCAGATCATGGCTCGCAGCCGACATGTCATTCTCAAACACAGGTCAAAATGGAATGGACAGCAGCGGGTCAGAGCCAAAATACTCTTCGGAAAGTTCCCCGACCTCGAAACGGCATACAACCTGTTTCTCAAACTGGTGGACATTTTCAACAGGAAATCGAATGCCCCCACCGCCAGACTCAATCTTGCCAGATGGTACAATGAAGTCTCCGACTTTGGAACCAATGAGTTCAACAAAGTCCTTGAAACCTTTCAGAATCACAATGCCACTATAATCAATTACTTCGAGCAAAGGCTCACAAACGCTTCGGCTGAATCATTCAATGCCAAAATAAAGGCATTCAGGACACAGTTCCGCGGTGTCGGAGACATTAAATTTTTCATGTTCAGACTGACCACGCTATATTCATGACTCATCTTCAGCCCACCGGAAAAATCCGCTGATCCGAAATAAGTCTGAATCCGCATTTGTTACATTAATTGGGTGTTTTTTTCAAATTTGCACCAGTTACATTTGTTAAATTTGCATTGAAAATACCACGATAAACTTCTATCACAGTTCAACATGAGTAATTTCACTACAAAAAATATCCTTCTTGCCACACTGCTGTCAGTGGGGTTCATGCCATCCACCGCAAAAGAACGCGCTTTCAATATCCACGGCTGGAATCTGACGATCGACGACACCTCCGGAACAGTGGATATCCTCAGAAACGGGAAACCGGTGGTGAGACACAGCGTTGCCAGCTGGAGCCACAACGGCGACACCATATCGATGGCCGACTGCACGGCACATAAAATCAGAATCAACGACGGAAACGGAGTTCTGGGAAAACACAAAAGCGTGACCATATCCGGCCGGAAAGGGAAATCTTCCGTCTGCCAGACCATAAATTTTTATCCCGGGAGAGACTATATCACAACCGAGCTTTCCGTCAGCTCACCGGAAAACGTCACCACAGGATATATGGCACCCGTAGCCGTCACCGACAATTTCCAGGCATTTGACCGCACAGGCAACTACGCGGTCTTCATCCCGTATGACAATGATGCCTGGGTGCGTTACCGCAACACCCCCTTCGGTGAAAACATACCGGAAAGCTATGAAGTAACCGCACTGGTAAACGCCGACACACGCGAAGGCATTGTAATAGGCTCCATAGAGCACGACGTGTGGAAAACCGGTATAAAAGTCGCCTCCGACAACAAATGCGGCATTGACACCCTGATAGCTTACGGAGGCATAGCCACTCCCCTCACCCGCGACATAATACCGCATGGAAAAATATCGGGCAAGACCGTGAAATCTCCCCTTCTCCTCATAGGCCGCTTCCAGGACTGGCGCGACGGAATGGAGACATTCGGCGACGCCTGTGCCACAATAGCTCCGAAAATCGCCTCAAGAGGGGGCCGTCCTTTCGGATGGAACAGCTGGGGAAAACTGCAGACCAAGATCACCTACGACAAGGCTGTGGAAGTATCAGATTTCATACATGACGAGCTGCAGGATGAATCGTTCAGCAACGACGGTGTTGTCTACATCGGCCTTGATTCATTCTGGGATTTCGGTTTCAAACCTGAGCAGCACAGACTCTTTGTGGAGCACTGCAGAAAAAACGGCCAGAAAGCCGGCATATATTACTGTCCCTTCACCGACTGGGCCAAAGACCCTGAGGCGACCATTGGAGAAATGCCGCAATACAAGTTCAAGGATGCCTATCTTTACGGTAACGGTGAGATACTCCTGTTTGACGGCGCATATGCCCTTGATCCCACCCACCCCGCTGTAAAAGCGCGCATACGCCGTCAGCTTCAGGAATTCATCGACTGGGGATATGAGTACGTGAAAATAGATTTCATGGCCCACGGCGCCTACGAGTCCGACTCACACTTCAACCCCGATGTGACCACAGGCGTACAGGCATATAATGAGGGCATGAGGTTTATCAACGAGGTAGCCGACGGCAAACTGTGGATCAACCTCTCGATAGCTCCCCTGTTTCCGGCCAATTATGCCCACAGCCGCCGCATAGGATGCGACGCGTGGGCCGACATAAACAACACGGAATATACCCTGAACGCACTTACCTACGGATGGTGGCTCGACCACATGTACCATTTCAACGATGCCGACCACATAGTTCTTGAAGGGGTAAGCGACGGCGAGAACCGCGCCCGCGTCACCTCATCGGCCATAACCGGAGTGTACCTTCTTGGCGATGACATGAGCAAAGAGGGTGACGAGGCTGTGAAACGGCGCATCGGGAAAAACATCACCAATCCGGAGATCAACCGCATGGCCCGCGAATGCAAATCGTTCCGCCCGGTGGAGCTCGGCACAGCCGACAAGGCAAACGATATGTTCTGTCACACCTCAGGCGACTGCATGTATGTGGCGCTCTTCAATTTCAGCGACGCGGCCGTGCGCAAGCAGTTGCCGCTGCGGCGTCTCGGACTATCTGAAGGCACCCGATACGATGCAGTGGAGCTGTGGTCGGCGGACAAAGCCGAGCTGTGCGGCAACCTGGCGGTGGAGATTCCTGCCAAAGATGTAAAAGTGTTCAGGATAAAATTATAAGTAAGTCAATAAAAACAAATCAATACCATTAACCTTACACCAAAATAAAACACAAAAAAAATGCGCAAATACAGTATTCTGCTCGTTGCCGCATGCGCCGTGTTGCCCGGCGCCGCAAAGGTCACGCTACCCAGTTATGTGACAGACAACATGATCGTGCAACAGAACAGCACATTTACGATAAACGGCCATGCCGCGCCTTCGTCGGATGTGAAGGTAACGGCCGGATGGAACGATGCCCCACAGACGGTAAAAACCGACAAAAACGGCAAATTCACCGTGAAACTTCCCACCCCGGGCGCGGGAGGCCCATATGCCGTGACATTCAAGGACAAGGATGGGGCACTCACAATTGAAAACGTGCTTTCCGGAGAGGTATGGCTCTGCTCGGGGCAGTCGAACATGGAGTTTCCCGTGGAGGGGTGGTCTACCGTGATGGACTATGACCGTGAGGTTGCCACAGCGCACCATCCCGATATCAGAGTGCTCCAGGTAAAAAAGAACACCGCTTTCGCACCGCAGGAAGATGTGGAGGTAAACGGAGGTGGATGGCAGATCTGCACCTCGGCAAGCATGGCTGATTTTTCGGCAATAGCGTATTTTTTCGCACGCGAACTGTCAGAGAAACTCCATATCCCGATCGGAGTGATCGATACCACATGGGGAGGCACCCCGGCGGAAGCATGGACTTCGGCCGAAGCCCTGGGTGCTGTCCCCGGTTTCGAGAATGAGCTTGCAGACCTGAAAGCCGCCGGCTATGACGCCGATAAACTCAACGGCATCTATCAGCGCAAGATCGGAGAGTGGATGGCACTCGCAACAGGTGGAGATGCAGGATTTGACACGGGAACTATGCAGTCCGGCGACCGCTGGAAACCGATTCCTGTGCCCGGATTCTGGGAAAATTCCGTAATGCCCGGCTTTGACGGAGTAGTATGGCTCCAGCGCGAGATCGAGATACCGGCAGAAAATGCCGGAAAGGATCTCAGGTTGAAATTCAAGGCCATTGATGACGAAGACGAGACATATTTCAACGGACAGCTTGTGGGGAAAGGCTCCGGCTATGCCACCCCGCGGGAATACACTGTGGCCGGCAATCTTGTTAAACCGGGTAAAAACGTGATCACAATAAAAGTCTGCGATTTCGGCGGAGAAGGGGGCATAGCCCCGGGCGACGCCATCGCCTATGCAGACGGCCTGCAGCTACCGCTTGACGGCACATGGCAGTATACTGTGCAGAGCGATTTCTCCAAACTGCCCCCAAAGCCTGTGGCTCCCCAGGGATCAAGCTATCCGTCGGTACTCTACAACGCCATGCTCTCCCCTCTCGGCAACATGCCCGTAAAAGGTGTGCTCTGGTACCAGGGATGCGCCAATGTGGGGCGCCATGAGCAATACGAGCCTCTTTTCAAGACTCTTATAGGAGACTGGCGTAAACTGTGGGGCGAGGATATGCCCTTCTATTTCGTACAGCTGGCCGGATTCCTGCAGCCCAAAGCCGTGCAGCCCGACTCGGAATGGGCCGCCTTGCGCAACGCGCAGGCCAAAGCACTTCAGCTTGACAACACGGCCATGGCTGTGACCATCGACCTGGGGAACCCTGTGGACATACATCCCAAGAACAAACAGGATGTGGCACACCGCCTCGCGCTGATAGCCCTCAACCGCGACTATGGGAAAGGCTGCGTGTACGCCGCACCCGGGTGCACCAGTGTGGAACGCGCCGGCAACAGACTGATACTCCGGTTCGACGCTCCTGTACATCCCACATCAAACGCCATCACAGGATTTATCATCGCCGGCAAGGACGGCCGATTCACCACAGCCACTCCGGCGGTAATGGATGACCGCACCATAAGCCTAACATCTCCGGCTGTCGCCTCCCCCGAGTACGTGCGCTACAACTGGGCCGACTATCCTGCGGGTAATCTTTACGGCGCTACCGGACTGCCTGTAGCACCATTCGCCAACGATAAGTAACTTATTAACCATGATACTGAAACAACCATTTATCACACTTGCCTCGGCTCTGATGCTGATACCAGCCTTTTCCCACGCCGAGAAACTCATCGTAATTGAAACAGACAACAATGCCCTCGTATACGACGTGGCCGACAACAACCGCCTCTATCAGCGCTATTTCGGCAAAAAGCTGCAGAACAAAGCCGATTACAGCCAGATACCCGACGGACCGGAGGCTATCATCACCCACGGCATGGAGGATTACTACGAGCCGGCACTGCATATCAACCATCCCGACGGCAACCAGTCTACCCTTCTGACTTACCGGGGGCACGAGACCACCACACTGGCCGACGGAGCGCAGCAGACAGTGATCACACTCGCCGACCCGGTCTACAACGACGAGGTGAAACTGGTGTATGTGGTCTATCCCGAGCACGACATCATCAAATCGCACACCGAGATAACAAACCGCGAAAACAAACCTGTTGAAATAGAGAAATACGCATCCTCGATGCTCCATTTCGCCAACGGCGAGTATTATCTGACACAGTTCAACGGCGACTGGGCCTCGGAAGCCAACGCAGCCGAGACTAAACTCGAATATGGCAAAAAACAGCTCGACACAAAACTCGGGACACGCGCCAACATGTTCTGCTCGCCGTTTTTCCAGCTCGGACTTGACAGCCCGGCATCTGAAAACTCCGGCAACATACTCGTGGGCACCCTCGGATGGACAGGCAACTTCCGCTTCACTTTCGAAGTGGACCACAAGGGAGAGCTTCGTGTGATCTCAGGCATCAACCCGTATGCTTCGGCACGCACACTCCAGAAAGGGGAGACATTCACCACCCCGGAATTTATCTTCACCCTCTCCGACCAGGGACGAGGCAAGGCGAGCCGCAACTTCCATGACTGGGCACGCGACCACCAGATACACAAGGGGAACGACACCCGCATGACCCTTCTCAACAACTGGGAAGCCACATACTTCGATTTCGACGAGGAGAAACTGATCAAGCTTATCGGGGAAGCCAAGGAACTCGGAGTCGACATGTTCCTGCTCGACGACGGATGGTTCGCCAACAAATATCCGCGACACAGCGACACACAGGGGCTCGGCGACTGGACAGAGACCAAAGACAAACTTCCCAACGGCATCGGCGCCCTCACTGCCGCTGCCAAGAAAAACGGAGTGAAATTCGGTCTCTGGATTGAACCTGAGATGGTAAACCCCAAGAGCGAACTTTACGAGCAGCACAAGGACTGGGTGATAACCCTCCCCAACCGCGACGAATATTATTTCCGCAACCAGCTTGTGCTTGACCTGGGCAACCCCAAAGTGCAGGACTATGTGTTCGGTGTCGTGGACGGTCTCATGACAAAATACCCCGACATAGCATTCTTCAAATGGGACTGCAACTCCCCCATCACCAACATCTACTCCAATTACGAGAAGATGAACCAGAACCACCTCTATGTGGACTATGTAAACGGACTTTACAACGTTCTTGAACGCATCCAGGCAAAATATCCCGACCTGATGATGATGATGTGCTCCGGAGGGGGCGGCCGCTCGGATTACGAAGGTCTCAAATACTTCACCGAATTCTGGCCGAGCGACAACACCGATCCCGTGGAGCGTCTTTACATACAGTGGGGATTCTCGCAGATCTTCCCCGCCAAGACCCTCTGCGCCCATGTCACCACCTGGAACCGTTCCACACCTGTAAAGTTCCGCACCAATGTGGCCATGATGGGTAAACTCGGTTTCGACATCAAACTCGACGACATGTCGGAAGATGATGTGAAATACTGCCAGCGCGCGATCAAGAATTACAACAGCCTCAAACCCGTTATCCTCGAAGGTGACCAGTACCGCCTCGTCTCCCCCTACGAGGGACAGCACGCCGCAACAATGTATGTAGGCAAGAACGGCGGCAATGCTGTGGTCTTTACCTTCGACCTCTATCCCCGCTACAAACAGGGGATCTTCAAATCGGAAGCCAACGTAAAACTGAACGGTCTCGACCCCGCCACACGCTACCGCGTGACTGAGACAGACCGCACCGACGGAAACGACCAGGCCATAGGCGAATATTCCGGCGAATACCTTATGACAGTCGGCCTCCCGCTGTTCACTCTCAACCGTCTGAACAGCCGGGTATTCACAGTCAATAAAATCTGACGGTGGCACCATCCACAATTTTTAAATTTCCGGCATTGACATTCATTTGTTACCCAGTGACTGCCAATGCCGAAAATTTTTATACCCCCCTTCATATTCCGACACACTATGAAAATAACAGCATTACTGTTGTGTTTATCCCTGTCAGCCAGTGCCATAGCCTCTACCTGCAATATCGCCACCGAAGCCAGGGCTAAAGCTTCCTCATGCGCCGAAGGCTTTTCGGCAGAAGCCGTAAACGACGGCATCGCGCGCATAAGCGGCAAGGGTGAATGGGCGTCCGATGCCAGAGAGACTTTCTGGGGAGAGATCGATTTTCCCTGGATACAGCTCGACTGGGATAAGACCGTATCGATCGACAGGATTCTTCTGTATGACCGCATGACCGAAGCATCGCATGCTGCAAGCGTAACTTTACTGTTCAGCGACGGCTCCAGAGTCGACGCAGGATCCATACCCGAGGATGGCTCACCATGCGAGGTACGCCTCAACGGGGTAAAGACTGATTTTGTCAAGGTGGAGATTACAGACGGATACGGCGACAACATCGGGCTGTCTGAGATAGAGGTATTCCCTACCCCCGACAGCTGTGGTGACTACGTATCATACGTCGATCCCTTCATTGAGACCACACGCGGCCGATATTTCTTCTTTATAACCGGCTGTCAGCCGCAGGGCATGATCGGAGCCGCCCCAATGACCCGCAACAAGAACCAGGGTGGCGGAGGCTATAATTACAATGACAGCCATATCCTCGGCTTTCCCCAGATACACGGGTGGATGCTTTCAGGTCTCACTCTCATGCCGGCTACGGCAAAAGCCGATCCGCCGAAAGGCGAACAGCACTGGAAATCGCGGTTCAGCCATACCGGAGAAGTGGCCAGACCGGGATATCACAGGCTATATCTCGAAGACTATGGCGCATGGGTGGAACAGACAGCCACACAGCGCACATCGTTCTACCGCATCACCTATTCAGAAGATACCGAAGCGAGCATGCTGTTCAACCTTGGTGGCTACGTCTCGACCTCCACAATGGTGAATGCCGATGTAAAAGCCGTGTCCGACACCCGTCTGGAAGAATCGTTCAGCACAGTGGGAAGGCTGTGGGGCGGCCCCGATTCAGTCAAAGTATTTTTTGTGGCTGAATTCGACAGACCGTTTTCACGTCTGGACGCATGGGAAGGCACAAAAATCACCCATGACGTGAAACAGCTGCACGCCACCGGCATAAGCACGGCGCGCAACGACGGCATGAGCTACCACGACGCGCCTACTGCCGGACTCGACGCCCGCTTTAAGGTAACGGCCGGAAAACCTGTGTCCCTGAAAATCGCCGTGTCATACGTAAGCATAGAAAATGCGGCGCTCAACCTGCGTTCGGAAGCACCCGGATGGGACTTCAATGCCGTCCGCGCTTCGGCTGAAAACGAATGGAATGAGTGGCTCGGGAAAATAGACGTGAAAGGAGGATCATTGCAGCAAAGGGTAAAGTTCTACACCGATCTGTGGCACACCCTGCTCGGACGGCATAAGATCAACGACATAAACGGACAATACCCCGACCGCACCACCGGTGGACGGATAGAAGGTAAAAATGTGATAAACCCCACCTTCCGTATCGGGCAGCTCCCTCTCGCCGGGGATGGCACACCCAGGTTCAACATGTACAACTCCGATGCGCTATGGCTTACCCAATGGAACCAGAACGCGCTCTGGGGAATGGCATGGCCCGGATTGCTTGACGATTTCAGTGCCTCGATGCTCCAGTATGCCGAGAACGGAAAGCTGATACCGCGCGGGCCGTGCGGCGGAGGATATTCGTTCATCATGAGCGGCTGTCCCGCCACATCCATGATCACAAGCGCCTATCAGCGCGGCCTCCACCACAAATGGGATCCTGAGAGGGCTTTCCGGCTTATGAAGCCCAACCATGAGGCAGGAGGCATGATGGGATATAATTACGGACAGGAATTTGACTTCTATGTGCGGAACGGGTACGCGCCGGAAAGAGGTGGCGTGACCGTGCAATGGACATTCGAAGACTGGGCGCTTTCACAGATGGCTGAAAAACTCGGCAAGCGACGCGATGCCGAAAAATACCTGCGCCGCTCGCAAGGGTGGAAAAAATGTATCCATCCCGATCTCAAACTTCTCCTGCCGAAAGGGAAAGATGGCAACTGGGTGCATACCGATCCCCTCAGCGGATGGGGGTTCGAGGAAGCGAATTCATGGCAGACCACATTCGGCATTTCCCATGATCTTCCCGGGCTCGCCGATGCGATGGGAGGCGCCGACACACTCGCGGCAATGCTGAACCACGCTTTCGAAATGAGTGTCGACGGTGATTTTGTCGCCGGTTATGGCAACGGATATGTGAGCTATGCCAATCAGCCCGGCCTCTCCACCGCACATGTGTTTTCCCATGTCGGCAAACCTTGGCTGACACAATACTGGGTACGCCAGGTCAAGGAGAGGGCATACGGTGATGTCTCCCCCTACAGAGGTTACGGGGGACACGACGAAGACCAGGGGCAGATGAGCGGAGTAAGCGCGCTGATGGCGATGGGACTGTTCGCTATCGACGGATGCTCCTCCACAGACCCGTCATATGACATTACTTCCCCGGTTTTCGACGAGATCACGATAAGGCTCGACAACGAATATTACACTGGCAAGGAATTCCGTATCATCACCCATGACAACTCACCGGAAAACTGCTACATCCGGAAAGTGACACTCGACGGCGAAAGTTACAACTCGTTCCGCCTGCCACACACCCGGTTCGCCGAGGGTGGAACCCTTGAGATCTGGCTTGGAAAAGAGCCACAATATGACTGGGGAGTTGACGGGCAACAGAAAATTCAGACCGGAAAATAAAATAATTTTGAACAGTTATAACAGTTATATATGAATACCAAAACTATTGCCGCCGCGGTGCTGTCAGCCGCGTCATTTATGCAGATTTCAGCCGGTGAGTACACACAGTACGTCAATCCGTTTATCGGAACCGGCGCCATAGACGGAGCTCTCTCCGGCAACAACTATCCGGGTGCCACCATGCCGTTCGGTATGGTGCAGCTAAGCCCCGACACACATGAGGCTCCGGACTGGTACAACGCCTCCGGCTACGACCATAACGACAGCCGCATATATGGCTTCAGCCATACGCGCCTCAGCGGTACGGGAGCCAGCGACCTCATCGACATACTTCTTATGCCTACTACGGGCGACCGCACCGTCTCCAGTTTCTCACACGAGGAGGAAAAAGCTGTGCCAGGATATTATAAAGTCAGGCTTGCCGATGACGATATCGTAGCAGAACTGTCAGCCACTACCCGCACCGGCATACATCGCTACACATATCCTGCGGGGAGCCAGCGCAACCTCTGGATAGACCTCGACCACTCCGCCAACAAGGGCAGCTGGGACCGCCGCATTATCAACGCACAGATAAGGCAAACCGCACCCGACAGGATAGAGGGCTACCGTGTGATCACAGGATGGGCGAAGCTCAGGAAAGTATATTTCGCGGTGGAGTTTTCGGAACCGATAGCGGCCATGAGCCTGTACGACGGCGACGGCCGCAAATACACCGGCGAAGATGCCACGGTAATCAACGGCCGCTCCCCCAGGGCACTCATTTCGTTCGGCGACGCATCCCGGCCTGTTACAGGAAAAGTGGCGCTAAGTGGTGTGAGCGTGGCGAATGCACGCGAGAATCTGGCGAAAGAAGCGCAGGCAGGCGACTTCACGACATATGTAGCGAACGCCGACAAGGCTTGGGACGCACAGCTCGGCAAAATAGAGGCAAAAGGAGAGAGGGAGAATCTTGTCACATTCTATACGGCCCTGTACCATATGATGATACAGCCCAACACATTCTCGGATGTCAACGGAGAGTGGATGACGCCTGACTATTCAGTGGGTGTTGTGCCGGAGGGTGAGACGCAATATACCACTTTCTCACTTTGGGATACCTACCGGGGCGCACACCCGCTGTATACCATAATAGAGCCTGAACGCACACGCGATTTCGTAAACAGCATGCTCCGTCACTACGATTACTACGGCTATCTGCCCATATGGCAACTGTGGGGACAGGACAACTATTGCATGATCGGCAATCACGCCATACCGGTCATAGCAGACGCGCTGCTCAAAGAGATACCGGGGATAAATACTGCCCACGCATGGGAGGCTATTAAAAACAGTTCGCTACAGTCACACCCCAACTCCCCTTTCAACGTGTGGGAAAAATACGGTTATATGCCTGAAAATATCCAGACACAATCGGTATCAATCACCCTGGAGATGGCATATGACGACTGGTGTGCCTCAAAAATAGCTGAACTGGCAGGCGACACAAAGAGTGCCGGGAGGTTTGCACGCCGTGCCATGTTCTACAGAAATCTGCACAATCCCGCCAACAGTTTTTTTGCGCCAAAAGATGACAACGGCAACTGGATAGAGCCATTCGACCCGCTCAGATACGGAGCCAACGGAGGACAGCCCTTTACCGAAGGCAACGCATGGCAATACTACTGGTATGTGCCACACGATGTAAAAGGCCTCATAGCTCTTACGGGAGGCGACAAAGCGTTTGAGAAAAAACTCGACACCTTTTTCACACTGACCGACACATCAGGGGAAAAGAATGACAACATTTCCGGCCTTATAGGCCAGTACGCCCACGGTAACGAACCGAGCCATCATGTTGCATATCTGTACAATTATGTAGGCAAACCGGAAAAGACCTGCCGTCTCGTCAGGAAAATCATGTCGGAACTATATAACAACAATTACAACGGTTATGCCGGCAACGACGACTGCGGCGAAATGTCGTCATGGTACGTATTCAGCGCACTGGGATTTTACCCTGTAAATCCGGCTTCAGGAGAATATAACATAGGATTGCCGCTCTTCGACGAGTGTACGATTCATCTGCCCTCCGGCAAGGATTTCACCATCACCGCCAAAAGGAAAAATCCCGAAAGTGCCAGGGTGAAAAAGATGACCCTTAACGGAGACAGATACTCCTCCCTCACATTGTCGCACCGCGACATTGTCAACGGAGGCCACCTCCATTTCGACATAGACTGATCCACGCATCATCTCCACCTCATTACTATTATGGATCAGCGGATTTTTCCGGTGGGCTGAAGATGAGTCATGAATATAGTGTTATCT
>CADFRV010000060.1 GCA_902836725.1 Muribaculaceae bacterium | reverse complement strand
TTTTTTATACAACAAACACAGGTTTATTACTATGCGCCATTAGAAGTTAAGCAATAATAGAAATAAGAAATGGAGAAATGGAGAAATGGAGAAAAAGAGAAATAAGAAACAAAGAAAATAGAGGGCAGGAGATTGATGGCATGGGAATAGCCTTCCGGAGTGATTGTGATTGATGCCTCTGACATCTCTGATTTCCCTGATGCCTTTGATGCCTCTGATTTCCCGCCCTCCTCCACCACTCCCAATTTCTTAATTTCTCCTTTTCTTATTTCTTTTTATCTATTCTTGCTTAACTTCTAATGCTCTTGCTTCTCACGCTCTAAAAAAAATAGATCCCCGCGATATCGCGGGGATCCGAGCAAAGTAAGTAAACTTGTTTATTATTTAACGAGTATCCTTACTGGATTAGATTGGTCATTTCTGCGGACGGCAGATTTCAGCGGATAACCACCTTCTCTACCTTGTTGCCCTGGCGGCGGATGAAGATGCCGGCCTCGGGAGCTGCCACGCGCACACCCTGGAGGTTGAAGTATTCAACAGGGGCGTCGGCACCCTCAACAACCACATTCTCCACACCGGTGGTGTAGCCGGTCCATGTAAGATGCCAAATAGAAACGCGGTCAATGTTCTTGTCTGTGCCGGTGAGGCATTCGTTGGTGATGATCACCTTGAAATCACCTGCCTGGTTGAAGTCATGGCTGTAGCTGTAAGCGGTCTGCTTCTCAAGTTCAGTCTTCTCGAGCACATCGGAAGCAACCTCCTTGCCCTCGGCGTCGAGGATCTGGATGTTGAGCTTAACCTGGCTGTCAGCGAAAGCAAAACCGTAGTCGAAGGTCAGAGTGCCGATGCCGTCGGAGAGTACGGGCGATGTGAGCTTGCCGGGAGCGGTAATCTTGCCGTTGAGAGTGGGAGCCAGAGTGTACTGGTCGCCGATGAAGGCAAACTTGGGATTGTTGTCCTTGGCGCCCTCTTCGTTACCGCTGAGGATAGCAGAGTTCTCGGCTGTCCAGCCGGTAGCGTTGGTGTATGTGCCATACTTGTTGTTTGCGGTAGCGTTGTTGAAGCTGTCGAAGTCACCCTTGTAGGCTCCGGCCTCGCGGATGGTGTATTCTGCAGCTACCACCTCGCTGTCCTCAGCGCCTTCCTTGACAGCGATAGCCTTGATGGTCATAGCCTCGGAAACCTCGATAGGCTCGGTGTAGAGAGCGGAGTCGGCGGTGGGTTCTGTGCCGTCAACGGTGTAGTGGATAGAAGCGCCCTCGGTAGTTGTAGCGATGGAAACCTTGGTTCCGGCGAGCACTGCGCCTGCACCCGGAGTGAATACGGGATCAGCCACGCGCTCTACCACAACGCCGCTTTCGTCGGTTACCTCAATAGGATAAACCTGCAGGGCGCCGTTATAGACAGATACGATGCCGATAACGTTAAGGTTCTCACCTACGGCGGGATTGATACCGAACTGGTCGTAGAGAGTTACGGTAGCGCCATCCTGCTCGGCCACGTAATATTTAGCCTTTTCACCCTCGGTGATTGTCACACCTGCGAGTTTCACATATGTGATCACCATGTCGGTGGCAAGCTCCTCAACAGCGATCTCCTCCATCTGCACAGCGGCTGTGGTTGTGGAAGCAGCGAAATCGGCGGGAGAAGAGAGCTGTGCGGCGCCTCCGAAGAGGGCATATTTGCCGGTGAATCCTGCGGGGATCACATCGCCCTTGGCGTATGTCTGGCCTACATTACCGAAGATCAGGAGCGACCCGGTGGCATCCTGCACGAAGAGGCGCTGGCCATTCTGGTAAACCACAGTCACGGGGCTTGTGAACTTGTAGGTCACGTTGGTGTCCTTGCCGTCAAGGAAAGCCTTGATGTTGGCAACCTCGGTGGGTTTCACTTCGGGAGCCTCTGTGGTGAGTGTGCCCTCGCCGGTGAGCTTGAAGTTCTTCACTTCCCATGTACCTGCACTTTCTGTAGTGCTGGTATAATGGAAACCGATCTCGATAGTCTTGCCCAAATATGCATTCAGGTCAATGTCGCCTGAGTTTACCATAGCCCAACCGTTGTTTTCACTCCATGTGGGAACAGTCACGGTCTGCCATGCTCCGCCGTCAACGCGGACAGCTACGGAAACCTGCTCCTTAGCCACTTCTGCAGAAGCGAATTTGTTCACACAGTGGTCGAACGAGAGGTTGAGTTTAGTAACTGCCGACAGATTGAATTTGGGGGAGATGAGCCATGCGTCAGCAGCGAGACATCCACCTTTGTAAGCGGAAGCCTTCATGTAACCGTAGGAATCGTGGTTCCAAACATAGGTCAATCCCTCGGGAAGAGTTACATTATCGATTGTGAAATCGCCGATACCATCAGCAAAGGTAGACTCGAAGAGTGTACCTTCGGCGGGAGGTGTCACCTCCCCGCCGCCTTCACCGTAGGAAACGGTGATTTTGCTGATATTTACAGTTGCTGTAAAAGTAACTTCAACGCTTGTGGCGGGGGTACCTGCCCAGTCAAGATTCTGAACTTTAGCACCCTCGAACTTGATGCCGGTAATATTTTCGGCACATGTGAATTTCAGGCTCTGTGTCTTGTATGCGCGGAGTTCAAGAGCATTCTTGGTAGTTCTCCAGATACGGATCTTATTTTGCGCGTCTTCGGGGAAAACAGCCTCCATTGTCACGGCACCTTCCGTTATTGTCTGGTTCGGCGCCAGATCGGTACCTTTGCTGGCCTCTGTAGGAGATGTGATGCCATAGGCATTCTCCACTGTGAAGTCAAATGTCACACTCTCTGCAAAGCCCATCACGGCACATGCACAGACTGCAAGCATTGAAAGTAAAAATTTCTTCATAATATATTGTTTATGGTTAAATATAAATTTCAAGCACCGTCTCATGGCGGCAATAAATAGCGTTAAGCCGCTATTCGCTTAACACCAAGCATATAGATGCTGAGGCCGCTATTTGTTCACGTTGCTAAATTACGATTTTTCCGACAAAACAGAACCATTTTTGTCATTAAAAATTTATGAAATCTTATCATGGCCATTACCTATTTCCTGGTTATTTTTCAAATTCTTGATTCTCATGCGATTTTGCAGTCTGAAGAGTTATTTGTATATTTGCAAACTGGCTTAAACTGCAATTACTTATTTTGCGTTTAATAAGCATAGTACATTAGCCCATGACGAATTACGACAGCAAGAAACTCACAGAGTTAGTTCTGTTTATACTTGGCAAGACTGGTGGCGTTGATTTCTACCATGCTTTCAAGATACTCTATTTCGCAGAGATGAAGCATCTTGCGAAATGGGGCAGTGGCATTGTGCCTGACGAGTTCTGCGCGTTGAAATATGGTCCGGTTCCAACTCAATTGTATGATGCGGTAAAGGAACTTGATCGCCCCCGGATGACTCTTTCGGAAGAATTATCCGAGGTTATTCAGTTTGCCGGCGAAGATGCCCCTAATGTTCTTCTTCCTAAACGGGAGGCAAATTTGAAGTTTCTCTCAAAATCAGAAATTGAGGCATTGGAACAGTCAATTGAGGAAAACAAATCATTGACATTCGGACAGCTTATGAGAAAATCCCATGATGAGGCCTGGGACGAAGCAAACCGTCGCGTAAATGGGACAAACATTATCTCGCCAATTTCTATGGCGAAGGTTCTTCATGCCGACAATGCGATGCTTGAATATATTGAAGAGCAAATGCGAATTTCGTCAGTTTTGAAATGATGAAGATTTCCGACGCTCTCAATGAGGAAGAGCTATCACGCCTGGCATCTCGCATAGTTAAAGTCGGGGATGTTTATGAGATGACAATGACAGAGGCAAATGGGATAAGACCCAAAGCCGGAGACGCTTCAAGAGACAAGTATTTCATAGTTCTTGGTTTTGATTCCAATGGCGTTGCCTATGGTGGCGTTATCATAAATTCCCAAATCAACAGGAATCTTCCGGCACACATCAAAATGTACCATATGCCCATAAAGCAGTCAAAGTATCCGTTTCTTCGTTACGACTCCTTTGTGGATTGTGTCCGGCTGAAGATTGCTTTCCCTCAAAAGTTCAAGGAATGGAATTACTTGGGCGAGATCGACGAATACGATTTAGAGTTAATCATCGGCACGGTTAGGGAAAGTCCGGCCGAAAGCGAGGAACGTCTTGCTCAATTCGGATTATAAGAAAATTCCAAATCCCCAAAATAGAAAAAATCCAGACATGTCTGGATTTTTTCTATTTTATACCCGCGAGCCGCCGAAGGTGGCGTGCAAAATGTCAGCCCCGCACCGGCGTGAAAACGGAACTGCGCCGCGTCATTTCTGACACAGCGCAGTCTTTAATTATGGTACTGACAGAATGAATGTTGTCAGAGGGGCTGAACGTCGATCACAGGCCAGTTGCCGGTGAAGTTGACAACCACATGGCATGTGCCCGGGCTTTCGGTGAAATTGGCGCCGTTGAATTCAGGAGCCACAAGTTCGCCACCGAAGTTATAATCCCAGTTGTCGTTGATGCGGAGCTTCCATTCGCCGTTGATGGTCATGTCGCCTTCCCAGATGGTGAAATCGGCATTGGGGGTGAGGTTGCGCTGGGTATCCCAGTCACCGCCGCCGATCACGCCGAGGCTTTCTACAAGTGTGAGCGAATAGGTCTTGGCAACGAGGTCGACCTTTGTCCAGTAAAGTCCCTTCTGGGGCACGGGGATATCGTTGCCCGGCTGTGCGAGGAAACCTTCACCCTTATCGCCGTCGAGACCCCATGTCTTGTCATTGTCCCATGTGTTGCCGTCGGTGAGCTTGAATATGCCGTCGAGAACTATAGCGCCGTAGAAATAAGATGCGTCATTGCTCTCGAAGTAGTGCAGCCAGTTGGAAGCGGTCTGCGTCCATCCGTTGGCATTGCCGGGAGTGCAGAGATATTCGGGGCGGTTGAACGGCTCGATGGTGTAGTCAAGTGTCTCCATGTTGATGGTGAAGAGATACTTGCCGGCCTCGGCAATCTTGCCTGCCTGGCCACCCTCGAAGAGCTTGCCTACCAGATTCTCGTCACCGTCGTCGGCAGGACCGTATACCGTAGCCCAGTCATTAGTCTCAAGTGTCCTGGAGGAAGCTATCTTCCAGTAACTGTCGGCACCGACTTCCACAATATAGGTGAATACGGGGTCATCATAGGGGTCAGAATCGGAATGGCGGAACTTGAAGGCGCCAGCTTCCGCCAGATCCCATGTGGTGGCGTTGCCGAGCAGATAATACTCGGGATAGATCACGAAACCGGTATCGATGCAGCGCACCTTGAGCATGCCGCTGCCTACATAATATGTATCCGACTCATAGCGGTATGCGGTGCCGTCGAGCTGCACATACACCGGTATGCGATAATATACGTCGCGCACTTTCTCGGGGTTCTTGCCGAAGATGGCGATCTGGGCGTTGCTCCAGCGCTGTGCGTCGACATAACCGATATTCGAGTCGATGAACTCGATGTCAAGTGTCTCCACCTGGCCGCCGAAATCGGCGGAGGGTGAAAGCTCCATGTAATATTTCACCTGGGCGCCCTCGGGAAGGTTCTTCACAGACTGCTGCTCGACAACGTTGATAAGCGAGTTGTCCACATACTGCTGCAGGTCGATGACCGTGGCGGGTGTGGAGAGCACTCCCTGCACCTGGGCAGCGATGTCTCCGGTTGTCAATACCGGCTCCTGCGGGTTGCTCTGCATCGGGGGCACTGCGGGTGCCTCGTCACAGGCCGAGAATGCGGCCAGTGTAAGAGCGCCAAGAAGCATTATGCTGAATTTTTTCATTTCTTTCAGTGATGTTTTGGTAACTTGTTAGAGATGATCGTCTGTCAGCGGCCGCCGGAAAGCGGTGCGGAAGCGTGCCGACCGCTTTCCCGGGCTGCTTCTTTACTTTGTTAATCGAGATAGGGTTCGTAAACAGCCTTGAGTTCCGGACCGAGGATACCGTTGATGTTCTGGTAATCCTTCACCTCACCAATGGGCACGAGAGTAAGAGTGAAGTTCTTGCCCTTCTGGATGAGCACCATCATACCGTTGAAGTTCTCGGTGGTATAAAGGTTGCCCGAGTTGCTGTCGTTGTTGAGTGAGAACGGATCGCCGAAGTCAACAGCCTCGTCGCCGTTGCCACCGCCATTGAGGGTAACGCCGCCGCTGAAGGGGAAGTCGCTGTTCCACGACGCGGGGGAGATCTTGAAGGTCACATTGGCGTCGACAACCACCGGCTTGGTGATGAAGGTACCTTTCACCTTGGTTGTGAAGAACTCATACTCGGGTTGAGCCGCCCATCCGTTCATGCCGCCCATGATGAACACACCTGCCTGTTTGTCAGGCGGAACCAGAGCCTTGTACTGCACGAACACATGCTTGTACTCAACGACGTTCGAAATGTATTCGGTGCCGGGAATGGCGTTGTCGGAAATACCTACCACCTGCGAGCGCAGACGCACATAGGCGGGATAATACGTGTCGCTGTATGCCATGATATCGTCAACGGTAAGCTCATAGTCGGGATTGCCGAGCTCGGCGCGTTTCTGCTCCTGCATGAATGTGCAGATGGCTTCAGCCACACCGTCGTTGGTGGGATTGATCTGGCCGCAGTCGGTGAAACCGTTGGGCACCTCGCCGTAATAGGAGAATTTGGGGTCGAGGGATACCTGCACGAAATAGTTGACTGTGGTAGCCAGGCCGTATTCCGTGGGCTGCGAGCAGGTGAGGTGCAGGTTGTCCTGCTTGTTCTCTTCCGTGAAGTCGATATATGTGTTCTGCAGCGAGGGGGCGTTGAGGAAGTTGACCTGCGGCTGTCCCTCGTGTGTGCGGAGCACAGGGTTGTCATCCTTGGTCTCGTCGCAGGCAGTGAAGGCCACGCCGGCAGCCAGGAGGGCAAACAATATAGAAAATTTTCTCATGATGTCTTAATGATTTTGCGTTTTGGTAAAACACTTGTCTGTCGCGGGCTGCGATCAATTGTAGCCGGGGTTCTGTTTGAACGAGGGCTGTGCCGAAAGGATGTTGGTGGGGATAGGCATCAGCAGATAGCGGCGGTCGATGCGCTGACCGTTGCGTGCGTTGCCCTTCCATGCCCAGATGCTCTGGCCGTTGCCTACATACTTGCCGAAGCGGATGAGGTCGGAGCGGCGTGTCATCTCGAAGTAAAGCTCGCGCGAGCGCTCGTCGAGGAGGCTCTCCTCGTCGAATTCATCCCAGGGAGCCACACCGGCGCGGAGACGCAGGAAATTGATACCCTCGAGGGCGTCTGTGAGGTTGCCCTGTCCGTGGAGGAAACATTCGGCACGCATGAGGTAGACGTCGGCCAGACGTATCATGGCGAGGTCTGCGGAGCAGAATGTGCTTGCCTTCACAGTGGAGGAGAATCCGCCGTTGCCGTCGGGTGTGAGGTTAGTCCATTTCAGAGGCTGGTATCCGGCGATTGAGAAGTCGAGGAAAGCCTGGTTCTCTATGCCGTTACCCTTGAGCCAGAGCTGTGTGCGGAGGTCGCCTCCCTCGAAGCGGTTCGAGAGGGGTTCGCGTGCGGTGAGGCAGCTCCAGGAAGCCTGCGAGCCATACATACCTGATCCGAGCGCTCCTGCCAGGAGGAATGTGGTGCCGCCGTAGCTCTGCATCTTGTCTTCGTCGAAAGGCACGCCCCAGAGAATCTCGTTCTCGGCAGTGTTGCCGCCGCCGGGCATGTACTGCTCGTTCTCGCGTGAGAAGAGGTAGAGATAGTGGTTTGCGAGGCCTGAGCCCATGAAACCGGTGCCTTTGTGGCGTGTGATGATATTGTTACAGTGTGTGAGACACTTGTCCCATGCCGATACGGCGCCGTCGGTGTAAACCTCTGCGTTGAGGTACACACGTGCCAGAAGGGCTTCCACACCATCCTTGCCTACACGGCCGTAGACGGGGGTGTCAGCGAGATGGCCGTTTGTGAGCAGGTCGTTCAGCTCACCCACGAGCCATGCATACAGCTCGGCGCGGGCAAGCTGCGGGGGCTGTATGGAGCCGTCGGGCTTGGCGAGCGTGAAAGTGGCGTTGCCGAAGATGTCGCACACCCAGAAGTAGGTCATGGCACGGAGTGCGCGCACTTCGTCGCGCATGCGCACTGTGGCGTCATCGGTCGCGCCCTCGGTGTTGGCCAGGAAGTCGTTGCATACGGCGATATGCTGGAAGAAGCGGCTGTATGCGATCTCCACCTGCTTGTTGTCGGCTGAGAAACTGGTTGTGCACATGTCGCGCAGACCGTTGTCCTCCCATACCCAGAAAGCCTCGTCGGTGGGGAATTCCTCCATCTCGAAGATAAGACGGGTGTATACCGAAGCGCCGGCGTCGGGCACGGTAAGGTTGGAGCTGCCGGGATCGGAGTTGCCGCAAAGGCCCATCAGAGCGTAGCATTCGGCGAAAGAGCGGCTCACGAACTCGGGGGAGCTTGGATCGGCGAAAATCTGCGAGGGGTCGATGGGCTCGAGGTCAAGGTCGCCGACACAGGAGGATGTTGCAGATCCCAGTATCAACGCTGCACCGCCGAGCATCAGATATTTCTTGATATTCATTTTATACTAAATTTATTAGGTGCTGAAAGTAATTAGAATGTAGCTACGAGACCGAGCGAGTATGTGGTGGCTTTGGGATAGGGAGATGCCTCCACACCGTCTGAAAGTTCAGGATCGATGCCGTTGTACTTGGTGATCACGAAGGGGTTCTGTACGGCTCCGAAGAGACGCAGGCGCAGGTTGCCTTGCACGAGGTTGTCCCATGTGTATCCGAGTGTGATGTTGTCACAGCGGAGGAACGAGGCGTTGCGCAGGTAGTAGTCGCTGAGGCTCTGGTCTTTCTCGAAGTAGTTGTCGGCTTTCACGAGGTTGTGGAGGCCGTAGGTGAACATGCGTGAGTAGCTGCTGTTGCTGGACTCCACGTTGTTGTAAACGTAGTTGCCGAGCGACGCACGCAGGTTGAAGCCGAGATCCCAGCTCTTCCAGCGGAAGTTTGAGCCGAATGTCATTGTCACCTTGGGGTCTTTCGAGTGGCGGAACACGCGGTCGGCCTGGTCGATGGCGCCGTCGCCGTTCTGGTCCACATATACACCTTCCACGGGGTTGCCGCTCTCGTCATACACCTGCTGCCAGAGGTAGAAGGAGTTGGCGGGGTGTCCCACGGCGTTCACCATGGCGGTCAGACCCTGCGAGCCGATGGAGGGACCGGTGGTGTAGACAGCGTTGGGGTCGTTCAGGCGTGTGATCTCGTTATGGTTCCAGCCCACGTTGTATGTGAGGGTCCATGTGAAGTTGTTGGTCACCACGGGGCGTGCCATGATGTTGAATTCAACACCGTAGTTCTCGAGGTCGCCGATGTTCTGGTTGAGCATGTTCACGGGAGAGGAAGCCGCGGGCACGTTCACGAATGAGAGAAGGTCTGTGGTCTTGCGGTAGTAACCCTCGATGCTGCCGGTGATGCGGTTGTTGATGAAACCGAAGTCGAAGGCGCCGTTCCATGTGGTGGTTGTCTCCCACTTGAGGTCGGGGCTTACACCGTTGGGGAATACGGGGTTGTACCATCCGGTGAGGCCGTCGGGATAAAGCGATGTACCCTGGCTCATCTGGTATGTGGTGGTGTAGTTGTTGACCGAACCTACAGCCTGCTGGCCGGTCTTACCCCAGCCCAGACGGAGCTTGAGGTCGCTCAGCCATCCTGATGCGTCCTGCAGGAATGCCTCTTCGTTGAGTTTCCATGCCAGAGCCACGGCGGGGAAGATACCCCAGCGGTTGTCTTTGGAGAAACGCGATGTGGCATCGCCGCGGAGTGTGAATGTGAGGAGGTAGCGGTTCATCAGGCCGTAGTTGATACGTCCGTAGAACGAAAGCAGCTGCAGATGCTCCTTGGAGTAGTATTTGCCGTCGGCCGAGAGGGGGCTGGGCACGAAAGGCTTGCCGATGTTGTCTTCTGTACCGGGCACCACGTCGATCATGTATGTGTCGCCCACAAGATAAGGATAGTAGTATTCGGCTGTGAAGGGCACGTCGCCGTTGTTGTTGCTCTCGCGGTAGAAACGCTGCCAGGAGTAACCTGCCACTACGTCGAGGTTCGACTTGATGGCCTCGAATTCCTTGTTGTAGTTGAGGTAGAACTCGAGAAGGGTGTTCGATGTGAACTGGTATGTGTCTTTGCCGTAGCCGCCGCCGAACTGCTGGTTGCCGTCCTTCCATGCGATACCGGAGTTGGCTTCCACACGGTTGGTCTCGTTGGTCTTGGTCACGTCGTAACCGAGGTTGAGGTTGGCGTGGAGTTCAGGAAGGAAGTGGAAAGAGTAGTCGAGCTGCAGGTTGCCGTTGCTTCTGTATACATTGGCGTAGTTGTCGCGCTCCATGAGGTTCGACACAGGGTTGATGTCGGCGTTGTTCATGAAGGAGATACCCTTCTGGTCATGCTTCTCGTTGGCCTGTGTGTGCTGGTAGTATCCGTTCCAGAGATACTGCTGTCCGGCGTTGCCTGCGGCGGGGATCCAGCTGCGCACGGGCTGTGTGGGGTTGTAGGAGATGGCGTTGTAGACGGCGCCCTCGTTGCCGAAGTCGTTGCGGATGTAATATCCTTTGGCGGTGGCGTTGACCTTCAGGTGCTCGTCGAAGAACTTGGGCGAGAGATTGAAGCCGAGTGTCACACGGTCCATCTTGGAGGTCTTGATGATACCGTTTGAGTTGGTGTAGCTGAGGTTCACGTGATAAGGCAGTATGCCTGTGGTACCTCCCACGCTCAGGTTGTAGTCGGAGCTTACTGTGGTGCGGAGCACTTCGTCCTGCCAGTTGGTGTCGGCCTCGCCGAGGAGGGCGCGGATGGCCGATCCCTCTTTGGAGCGTGCGATGACAGCCTGACGGAACTGCTCGGTGCTCATTGTCTCATATTTCTTGCGGGGTGTGTTCACATACATGTTGGCCGAGAAGTTCACCTGGGGCTTGCCGCTCTTGCCTTTCTTGGTAGTAATGATGATCACACCGTTGGACGCGCGCGAACCGTAAATGGCGGTTGCCGAAGCGTCCTTGAGCACTGTCATGCTCTCGATATTCTCAGGAGAAATCATACCGAGGGAGTTGCTCATACCCTGCACTCCGTCGTTGCTCAGGGGCACACCGTCGATCACGATAAGGGGGTCGTTGGATGCGTTGAGCGATGAGCCGCCGCGGATGCGGATGTTGGCGTTGCCTTCAGGGCCGCCGGCGGTGGTTACAACCACACCGGGGGTCTGTCCCACGAGCATGTCCTGCACGGAGGTTGCCAGACCGGCCTCCACTTCGTCAGGCTTGATCACAGCCACAGAACCGGTGGCGTCGGATTTCTTTACTGTTCCGTAACCGATGGCAACCACTTCGTTAAGCATAACCGAGCTTTCCTGCATGGTGACATTGATTGTGGAGCGTCCCTCTACAGGCACTTTCTGCGTGTCATAACCCACATAGGAGAACACGAGCGTACCGTTTGAGGGGGCATTGATGGTATAGTTACCGTCAATGTCGGTTGCAGTACCCGCTGTTGTGCCTTCGGCAAGGATACTTGCACCGATAAGCGGCTCACCCGTTTCGTCTGTCACTTTTCCTTTGATTTGTTTGCCGGAAGACGTCTTTTCCTGTACCGGTTGGGGAATAATTTTAATGTATTTACCTTTCAATTCGTAGGTGAAGCCTGTACCTTTCAAGATGGTAGAGAGAGAATAATCCAGTCCGGCTTTGTCCAGATTGAGATTGAGGGCAGGTTTGTCACGCAGCAGTGAGTTGTTGTATCCAATGGACAATCCCGACTGCTTTTCCACTTTCTTCAATGCTTCAATGATTGTGATATTGTTCTCACGGATGGTGATCCGCACATCATTTTGAGCAAAAGCTGTTACTTGTAGCAAAAATAAGCTGAAAAAGAGTAGAAAACTTCTTCTTACACCTCGCTTATCCGCTATAAATGTGTAATTTTGTAGCATTAACTTTTAAGTATTAGTTTGTTAACTAGGTTGTTATTCACATAGATCAGATCAACAGAGTGTAACACTCTGATGCGGAAAAGTTGATTATTTCATATCCGGGATGGAGTGGCGCTCCGTTCCGGATACTTTTTTCTCATGGGCGGTTATTGTGTTTT
>CADFRV010000059.1 GCA_902836725.1 Muribaculaceae bacterium | reverse complement strand
GTTTATAATATCCCGTGGAATCCTCTTCGCCATCAAACCATATGCGATCTTACGCCTTCCCCACCGGTTGTACATCATTTTATCGCGCACAAAAGCCGAAGCAAAACGGCGGTCGTCGTAAAATCTTGCCTTATGCAGTGCCGATAGAATATCTACGGCATCAGTGCCTATGATCATCCATCCTTTCAGTTTCTCTTTCAGCTCCCACTCGCAGTGCTCCGAGCGTGCGCATAGGTTTTCAAGCCTTACGCGCGCCACATCCTTTGAAATCTGTTTACGGACAAATGCCATCTGTCTGAATATTGTGAATTATACCCGATTACCTGCGTGCTATCATAAAACGCTCTTTCCCGTAACTGTCACGCAGAATCCTTACATCGCCGAAGCCGGCACTGTTACCCAATTTCACAAGATCCTTTGCATACAAGGGATTGATTTCGCAATACACCACACCGTCGGAAGCCAGAACTTCGCTACCAATCGAAAAGATCGCCCGATAAAATTCCAACGGATCGTCATCCGGCACAAATAGAGCGAGCGCAGGTTCGAAATCGAGCACATTGCTCTCCATTTCTTTCTTCTCACTGTCGGCGATATAAGGGGGATTGCTGACTATTATGTCAAATGTCCTGCCACTGAAAAGCGACTGCCCCCCGGTCGACAATATATCAGCCTTTTCAAAGACAACTCCGGCATGCAGCGAAGCAGAGTTTTCCTCAGCTACAGCAAGCGCCTTGTCGCTGATATCGGCGCCTGTCACGTTGGAGAACGGCAGATTGCGGGCAAGAGCGACTGCTATACAGCCGCTTCCCGTGCACAGATCAAGTACCCTGAGATCTTTCCTCCGGTTTTCATTCACAATGATATCCACCAGTTCCGCAGTCTCCGGCCTGGGGATCAAAGTATCACGGGTTACCTTGAGTCTCATTCCGTAAAACCACGTATTCCCGAAGATATATTGGATAGGCTCATTGGCCATAAGCCGGCTTACGACATCATCGATCTGTTCAACTGCAAACGACGTGAGATGCTCGTTAGCCTTGATTGCAAGATCAACCGGCTTCCAGCCCTTGATATTTTCGAATATGATGCGGGCCATGGCTTTCCCCTCCCTTTCTCCATATCGGGGCGAGAGGGTGTCAACTATAGCCTTTAAAGCCTCGTATACAGGCATGCCGGAATATAACCTATCCATAGCCATAAATTTATCAGTCAAGTGTTATCAGCATATCTGCCTTGAAATCGCGGCATGCCTTCGTACCGACAACATTGTCCCACAACATCGGCGAGATACCGTTTCCGGGGCGCTTTACCGTAATATTGTCTTCAGAAAGAATATCTCCTTTCTTTATATCCTTCGCCGCCACAATACTCTTTCTGGCAATCTCGATATTCGGACGCTCCGACGCACTCACCTGTTTCTCAGCATTTCCAAGAGCTGCCTCTATATGTCTGACCGCCTCAACCATCGCCTTAAGTTCAACCGGATCAAGCGACGCCTTGTGGTCAGGTCCCGGGAGGGATTTATCAAGCGTAAAATGCTTTTCAATTACTTTGGCTCCAAGAGCCACCGCCGCCACAGGGACTTCGATCCCTACCGTATGATCACTGTACCCCACTGCTGCTACTCCCAGAGTAGCAAGGGCATCCATGGCACGTAGATTTACATCGCAGAACGGGGTAGGATACTGTGTATTGCAGTGCAGCAATATCACGTTTGATCTCGGTGTACCGGCTTCCTCGAGTATGTCAAGGGCATCCTTTATCTCTGTGAGTTCAGACATACCGGTACTCAGGATCACTTTCTCACCGCGTTTACCTATTTTTCGCAAATAAGGCAGATTTGTGATCTCGCCTGAGGGTATTTTCCAGTAATCCATATCAAGCCCGGCCAGACAATCTATCGACACCAGATCAAACGGTGTCGACATGAATCCTATCCCGACTTCCCTGCAGATATCCCTCAGCGGGGCATAATCCTCCAGTCTAAGATGTATCTTACGACACATCTCAAGCTGACTTTCATTACCGCCGGTTGTCTCCTTCTGATATTCCGCTTTCGGAGCTATTGAGGAGATAACCAATTCCGGTACTGCTGTCTGGAACTTCACATAATCAGCACCCGCAGCTTTAGCCGCGTGTATCATTTCTACCGCACGGTCATAGTCTCCGTTATGGTTTACACCCGCTTCGGCAATTATTATAACCTTATCACTCTTTTCCATCGCTTTATTTCCTGTATCAGGCATCTTTACCAGGCTTGAATACAACATCTTCGAAATAGCGGCACGTCTTTACCCCTGCTTGCCAGTCATCGCATACCGGGACTTTCCCGTCTCGCCAGTCTGTGAGAATAAAAGCGGGTATATCGGCCCCTGCGTATACCGCACAAACCGCACCGCCCCCAAGACGTGGATTAAGTTCCATTATCATAAGTCTGCCGTCAGCGCGGTCGCGCAGGAACTGGATGGTAACCGCGCCACGTAGCGAAAGTCCTTCCAATACGTTACGGCTAATCGCCTCGATATCTTTATCAGCTACAGTAACCGTAGAGACCACTTCCCCGCCGGCTACCTCCAGGCGGCGACGGGGTACAGCACATATTACCTTACCGTCTGACGCCACGTAACAATCCACAGTATACTCTTCCCTGTCAGATATATATTCCTGGAAAATATATCCGTCGGTCTCGCCACGGCTGCGCATAGCCACATACTCATCGTTTTCCATGACCCTGATCCCCTTTGACGCAGACCCATGACGTGGTTTCGCTATTACCTCTCCTGTGATTTTTTCCAATCCGGCATTGCGCGGCACAGGCACACCTATATTCCGGAACAGTTCATCCGCCTTGCACTTGTCAAACATATGCTCGGCTAGCACACCGTCTTTAAAAGGGGTCCATACCGACGGATCCGACATGCAATAACGCGCGGCGATCTCTACAGCCGGATCCACAAACGGTATGATTATGTCTATCCGGTTTTCAGTCACGACTTCATGGAGATCCTCCATCAGGGCGGGATCGTTCCACCTCCGCCCCACAATCACACGCGATACCTCGGAAACAGGCACCTCCGTAGAAAGTTCATATGAAAACAACACTACTTCCATACCGAGCCTGCGACCGGCCTCTATGAAAAGACGTCCCATCGCCACACGTTTGGCACCCCCCAAAAACAATATATTTACAACTTGCCGCATATGTTCTGATTTTTCAATTATTGCGATATGTCACAGCCATCCTGTTTCACTGAGATTCCACATTACCCAAGATCAGCGCTGATATAATACTCACTGATTATATATGCCCGATTTGTACCGGCGTAAATTTTCCGGATCGCTGAACCATTCTATAGTTCTGGTCAATCCCTCTTTAAGCGATACCTCGGGAACCCAGTCTGTAAGTGAACGGATCTTGCTGTTGTCACCGCACAATCTGAAAACCTCGCTCTTTCCGGGACGTAACCGCGCGGGATCCACGACATATCTCACGTCTGCCCCCATAATTTCTGCAATTAGTTTGAGAGTATCAGCCATTGTAACTTCCGTACCGGTCGCGATATTGATCTCCTCCCCTTCGACACCCTCGGCTTTGGCAAGAGCTATAAATCCATGGCATGTGTCCGTCACATAATTGAAATCGCGTGTAGGACGTAAATCCCCCACCTTGATCTCTCTCATACCGTTGGCTATCTGGGATATAATTGTAGGAATGATGGCACGGGCGCTTTGGCGGGGGCCATACGTATTGAACGGGCGAGCTATCACCACAGGCAGCCCGAACGCGTTATAAAAACTTTTTGCAATCGCATCTGCACCAATCTTGGTCGCTGAATATGGAGACTGCGGTTGCCGGGGATGAAGTTCGTCGATAGGCACATATTGCGCCGTACCATACACTTCCGATGTGGACGTCACTACAATACGTTCCACTCCCATGTCGCGGGCTGCCTGGCACATATTCAGCGTACCCGTAATATTGGTATCCACATAACTCTCCGGCGCCACATAACTGTAAGGGATCGCGATCAGTGCAGCGAGATGAAAAATCGTATCGACACCCTGCGCTATATGGCGGCAGAAAGCCGCGTCACGCACATCTCCGCACACTACTTCAAGGCGGGGATCCGCGTTGCCTTCAAGCCAGCCCCAGTTGTTGAATGAATTGTATTGGCTCAAGGCACGCACTTCTATTCCTTCTGAAAGGAGCATGTCCACAAGATGGGACCCGATAAAACCGTCGGCGCCTGTAACAAGCGCCTTTTTTATATTTCGTGACATCAGTTCTGTTTTTTCAATGTATATGTATATTCCACGCCATCCGGGGCATTGTATATAAGTATAACATATTTCCCGGTATTTTTCTTTATGCGAAGGACAGCTTCCGATCCGTATGGCAGATGCAACTCCTCAAACGGCCGATATGTATAATCCACATCGCTATTGTCATCCGAATAACTGAAATTGACTATAATACGGCATTTCCCCTCATGCCAGGTGCCATACCTGCGTTCTACGCGATGCATTCCGTCGTTACCGGTCTGTATCCGCGTCAGCTGCAATATATCATTCTGGAATGACCAGAATATATCTTTTTTATAGGCAGTGTCCGCATCGCCGTCGGCGGCAACCGATATCATATGCCATGTGCCGAACCACATCCCGATATCGCCATTGTTACGCGTACATCCTGTGTAAGGAAGTATGGCAAACGACATCAGAGCAGGAAACAGTATCCTGAAAACGATTTTTTTAATTAGAGGCTCCATCATACAGACAACACGTGATTATATGGTGATCCTAAAGTTTGAAATCACCTGAATAACTTACAGATACGCACCCTCCGGTATTGTTCCCAAGCAGACTTCCGTGATCAAGGGCGAACTGTCCCTTCAATACAAGCCCGCGGACACCCGCGACACGCCATTTTACCTCTGCCATAAAAGAGGTGTCGGATTTCGGCGACATCAGAGGTATATAGCCGTTACCACAACTACGTCTGTAGCCGCCGAGTGCCCTGTAGGAAACTCCTGGAATGATATCGCCTTCTATACCGATATGAAATCCGCGGACGCGGTTGTACAGGAACATCATCATCCCGTCTGTATTATAAACCGGTGATACCATGAACGGAGAACCTATCGCCATACCGTAATAGGCATATGGATTATATTCCTGATTGTTATAATAATCATCAGCCCCCTCGGCACGTCCGGTTATACCAGTACCGGGATAATCGTCCGGATCCCAGTGCATGGGACCGGACTGATTGGTAAAATCAAGATACTCTACCACAGCACCACTCACAGGAGCGGCACAATTGGTGGCAAATTCGATGCCCCAGACACCGTCCCATCCGTTAAGAAATCCTATACCGGAACCATCCTCATACGGTTTTTGAAAGTATGCTTTCAGATCATAGCCATTATGCAGACGATAACGGAACATTACGTCCCATGACCCCAGCGAACTCCCTGAATAATACTCCGCGCCGCCGTCCAACGGAAGAAACATCTTGAAAAACTGCTTTACCCCTTTCGAGAACCGTTGTTCTTTTACAACCTTCCCGCGGGTATACCATTTTGTCTCACCGCCGAACGAAGCCCCGACCTGCATGCCGAATGTTGCCGAAAAAGGCTGCGACGGCATTGTGCGGAAGTAGCATCTTTTGTATGTATTGAGCGCGCCCTGATTGATATGGTAGTCCATATAATTGTAATGTTCGCGCATCCATTTGTTGTCGGTATACTTACCATAGGATATTTCTCCCTGTATCTGCAGCCACCCGCGTGTAAACGGTATGTTCTGGAAATCCAGAAATCCCACACGCACTTCGGGTATGGGGCGGGCGTTGCCGCTCTCCACAAGATCGCCGCTTGAGAGTTCTTTGTTCAAAAGGGCGGAGGAACGTTCTTTCAGACCTGCCGTGAGGAATACCCCCCGGTATTTCACCTCACCGTAAAGTTGCTGTATCCATCCTGCCGAAGGATGTCTGGCTATATACTCCGTCCCATCGTTGGAGGAAAATCGAAGATAGTCTATCGAACTGCCCCACCCTCCTATGAGATCCACACCGAATCCATAGCTGAATCGGGATGACGTGTCCATCATGCGCTCTATACGTCCTCTTGCCAAAGCGCTCTTGCTGCTTGTGAGAATACCATGCCGGTTCGACATAATGTAATACGGCGCGAACTCACCGCTTCCCGCATTGGCCACAATCTCCGCGGAATAGTCTATTTTATATTCGCCATGTGAAACCATTGCCGGACAAATGCATGCCGACAAAGCCAACAGACGGTAAGATACCAGAAACTTTTTAATTGATCTACTACACATGGCTTAAGAATATATCCAAGTACCACAACCAATCACAACCGTTCCGCCAACGAAGGATCATCGTCGGCCTGATAGGTGGCTACATGTCGTTGTATCTTTTCTTCAAAAATTTCAGCAATGGTAAGAAATATGCCGGTCTCCTCCACATTCCCGAACTCATCATTTATAGCGGTACCGAAAATCTTCATCGTCGGCGACAGGCTCATGTATGCGTTTACAAGCGGCGGTATGTTTATGCCGTGATCACGCACGAAGGAATTGAGCACGCGATAGTCCTCCTTGAAACTGTTCCCTGGAAACATTCCCGCGTATTTATCAAGGTTAGATCCTGTGGCAAGCGGATGGAAAGGACGCACCAGGCAGTCATTGTCGGGAAAATGCTTGTTCAGGAAATATAACAGCATGTCGCGGCATTCACGGTCGTAACTCGGATACATGGTGAATTTACCGAACAGATATTTGATTTCGGGATGTATCACCGTAAGCGCGCCAAGACCGTCCCACAGATTGTCAAGGGCAAACAACGCTTTGGCGCCTGCGCGTGACGACTGGTATTCCAATCTTACAAACGATCGTCCCAGCTCTATGGTAGACATCAGGTATGAGTTCATGAACTCGGGAGAGAACCGGAACATATGGGAAGTCGCTATGCGTGGTGTCCCGTCAGGAAGAATTCTTATATCCTTGCCAAGGATATAACGGTAACCGCCCATGATGATTTTTTCTTCCGGATTCCAAACGATCAATTGCTTGCAGGGAGGATCCATCAGATCATAGCTGTCTATATCGCAGTCCTTGCCTGTGCCTCCGCCGGCGGTGCGGAAAGCGATCTCACGCAGTCTCCCTATCTCACGCATTACATTAGGAGCGCTGTGAGCATCCACCACATATATCTCGTTGTTCCCTTTGTTGGTTTTTCTGAGAAAAGCTCCGGACGACAATTCTCTTTCCAATACAGGCACCGGTATGGGATCTATTATTTTTTGCTGCATATCAATCATTAAATTCATGTTGGTAATTTCCGGTTCACAGACAGGCGTCTTCCACCGGAGGAAGATCTTGGACATCACCACTCTCCCGGCTCAACAGATAGGTTTCGTACGCGAGTGAATTCGCGGACCCTTGTGCGTCACAGCCACCCTCCAGCGTTTCCCACCTATGTAGGTTTCCCACCGTTACCACAAATGTCTTACCTTTTGTATCAAGCATTTCGCGAGGCAACAGCATCATTTCAAGATTAAATTTAATCCCGAGTCTCTTTCTAAGATTGGCCTTGCGGTAGAAATCCATCGAATTGGTACCGCTGAAAAACAACGGCACTATATCGCGTTTGTATCTTATGCATTTGTTTACAAATGTCTTGCGCCATTCCAGATCGGCCACCATCTTTTTGTCCTCACCTTCAAATGGGAATCTGCGGTAGCGTGATACCAGACCGGCAGGAAAAATTATGATGGGATCATTTCCCTCAAACGCCTCTTCAATACGTACCGCGCTTTGACGCTGCTGTGAGCCGAACTTATTTATAGGCAAAAACACATTTTCAAGCGGTTTCACAGCCATAAGCAGATCATTGACAACAAACCATACCTGACCTCCGTAATAACGGTGAATCATGTCTATAAGCGCCATTCCATCCAGACCGCCCAGAGGATGATTGCTTATAAACAACACTCTGCGGTTCTCCTGCGACGGCAACCGTTCGGGAAACCGCACCTTTATCGTTATACCCAGATATTTCAATACACCCCGGCAAAATTCAGCGCCGGTTTTCCCGGCGTTGGCCTCAAGAAGATCATTAAGCTCCGTCTGCCTTATGAGACCTTCAAGCCATTTTATCAGGCGCCCTGGCATGAACCGACTCAGCATCGGAAGGCGATCACTTATCACCTTACCAACATCGATTTTTACCACATCAGCATTTGACATAATCAATTCTTCATTTTATCAGACTACGGCATCCTGTTACCGGCACCTATGCGAAACATCCCTTTCAACGGGATCGGTCTTGCAAAATTAAACATTTTAATCGGCATTATGCCTATTAGCACCTTTAAAGTTTATATAAGAGAAAACTATCCCGGTATTTTGTACCCTGTGCTGTAATATTTCGCGACGAATAAGTAACTTTGTAAAAGAATATTTCCGACCAAGTTATATGAACCAGAGTTTTCCAGATAAAGCCGCTTCTTTCCTGTCGCAGTTTGGAGCCACCGCAAAATCATTGGTCAAAACCGCTGTGGCTGGAGGCAGAGCGGACATAGCAGACCGCAAACCCGTAAATCCGCTGATCATTATGGGCAACGGGCCATCGCTTGCGACGAATATTGAAAACGACCTTGAACAGCTCCGGCATAGCGATACATTGGCGGTGAACTTTGCAGCCAATTCCCCGAGTTTCAAAATACTCAGGCCGAAATATTATGTATTGGCGGATCCGCACTTTTTCAAATCGACTGACGATCCCAATGTGCGCATGCTGGTCGAAAACCTTGTTGAAGCCACATGGCCTATCACACTTTTTGTTCCTAAAAAAAGTATGGTGCATCCCTCCCTGCTCGACAACCCGCATTTGTCTGTAGAATTCTTCAGCTTCAACGGATTTGAAGGCTTCAAAAGCGCCGAGCATTTCGCTTTTGACAGGAAATGGGGTATGCCGCGTCCAAGAAATGTGCTCATCCCGTCTATCATGATCGGTATCTGGATGGGCTATAAGGAGATATATCTTATCGGAGCGGACCCCACCTGGACACGCCCGCTCGCAGTCGATGACATGAATCATGTCATAAGCACCCACCCTCAGATTTCTGCGGAAAACGTTCATGAACAGGCGCGTGTCAGCTCCACATACCAGAACGTGCGACTACATGAAATGCTGGAAAGTCTCACCGTAGCTTTCAGATCATATCATGTCATACGGAGATATGCCGATCTGCGCGGAGTAAAGATTTTCAATTCCACGCCTGGATCATTCATAGACGCATTCAGCAGAAGTCCGCTCCCACGTTGAACCTCCAAAAGAAGCATCATGTCAGACATATATTACACGATAAAAGCTCCGGGAGAAGGTATCTACCGGGAAAAGATGAGCCGCTTCCTCGCGTTCGCCCATCCGGTGAACTCATCTGCGGAAGCAAAGTCAGTAATAAAGGAATATACAAATAAATATTGCGATGCGCGCCATGTCTGCTGGGCATACATGATCGGTGCGAAACGCGATGAATACCAGAGCAATGACAACGGCGAACCATCAGGTACCGCAGGCAAACCGATTCTCGGACAGATCAACTCATTCAATCTTACGAATGTCGTGATCGTTGTCGTGCGGTATTTCGGAGGCATCAAACTGGGGACCTCAGGTCTCATAGTGGCTTATCGCGAAGCAGCCCGCGAAGCTATCACGGCATCTGAAATCATCGAATGCCATGAGCAACGCGAGCTTGCCTTCACATTTCCTTATCTTGCTATGAACGATGTGATGCGTATAATCAAGAATCCCGAAATCAGTATTCTCGAACAGCAGTTCGATAATTCATGCCGCATCAGACTGGCCGTCCGTGCCGACTTTGGAGATGAACTTTCCAGACGCCTTCAGGATGTACCAGGCGTCACATTCTCCGAAGACAATATTTGTTGATACGTGCCGAAGCATCCGCTGCTTCCGCACGTATCATGTTACCTGTCAAAAAACGGATTCTTTGACGAAGCGCTAAGAGGAATGCAATAATACTGCGAGCAACCGCCGAGAATATCAAGACGCTGTGCAGCCATCCCGGCCGAGAACATCACGCGGCAATCGATTCTGCAGTCTGCAGCCGTAGCCACCGCGGAACCTATGGCGATGCCGACATCCACGCAGTTTACCGCACAGGGAGCACACTCCGGCTTCTCCTTGCATGTCGGAAAACCGCAATGCCCGCAGTTAAGCCCCATAGTGTCGAGATGTGTGCCGATCACCAGCATCGCTTCGGCTTTGAGAATATTAGCGGAGTCACGAAGATACACCGGACGCCCAGTCTCTTCATGAATCTTTATCATCTCGTCGGATATTCTTTTCAGATCATCCCCTTCCACAAGGGCGCATTCGATCAGATCCACTCCCTTGGCTTTGGGAGCGGTGCGGGCTGCCGTAAGCATACGGCGTCCCGCATCCATTACCCTTGCATGCCTGTCGGCACGTTCGTCTATTACCATCGTTCCAGAATCAGTCTATTACAAGCATCGCATCACCATATGCCCCGAACATGTATCCATGCTCGATGGCCTCCTCATAGGCCCGCATTACCAACTGATATCCGCCAAAAGCCGTAACCATCATAAGCATTGTGGAGTACGGCATATGGAATCCTGTCACCAGAGCGGTGGTAACCGTGAAATCATACGGAGGGAAAATGAATTTGTTGGTCCACCCTGTATATGTTTTCATATGTCCGCCCATGCTCACGGCACTTGCTATGCCACGCAAAGTAGAGGTTCCTACAGCGCACACCTGCTTGCCGTTGTCTTTGGCATGATTTACCATATCCACCAGTTTCTGATCCACGCTCATGTCTTCGGAATCCATCCGATGTTTTGTCAGATCCTCCACGTCGATATCACGGAAAGCGCCGAGGCCGCTGTGCACAGTGAGGAAACCCTGCTCCACACCGCGGATCTCGAGGCGCTTCATCACCTCGCGCGAGAAATGGAGGCCGGCCGCGGGAGCCACAACAGCGCCTTCATTGCGCGCGAAAATGGTCTGATACATCTCTGCATCCTTTTCCGTAGGCTCACGCTTTATGTATTCAGGAAGCGGGGTGGATCCGAGTTTGAACAGATTGGCCTTGAACTCCTCGTGGCTTCCGTCATAAAGGAAACGCAGAGTGCGTCCGCGGGAAGTAGTATTGTCTATCACCTCTGCAACCATCGACTCGTCATCGCCGAAATATAGTTTGTTGCCGATACGTATTTTACGTGCCGGCTCTACAAGAACATCCCACAGCTTATGTTCGGCGTTCAATTCACGCAGAAGAAACACCTCGATCTTTGCGCCGGTCTTCTCTTTATTACCATACAGACGTGCCGGGAAAACCTGGGTGTCATTGAACACCATTATATCCCCTTCGTCAAAATAATTTATGATATCCTTGAACACTTTGTGCTCTATGACACCGGTCTGACGGTGAACTACCATCAGCTTACATTCGTCACGGTTTTCGGGAGGATTCTGTGCAATAAGCTCTTCCGGCAACTTGAATTTGAATTGCGATAGCTTCATTTTCGTTGTTGGTTATTATTGGGCTGTTTTATTATTCTATTCTTTTATCTCGGCGGGGTGGGAAACTCGTTCCGCCCAGGGTCTGATATCGGCATCTTCATTCCTGAGAACGGCACGGTCACACGCTACAGGAGGAACCTGTATCTCGTTGCCCTCTTCATCTGCGATCGTCATTGCAGCCTCAGACAACAGTCTCACGGCATCTTCTATATTCAATGCCTTTTCAAGGGATGCATCCCCTACTGAATCCCTACGCAGAGATGAAAGATGCGCGCCTGTGTTGAGAGCCAGACCGATGTCGCGTGCCAGCGCACGTATGTAAGTCCCTTTCGAACAAACCACTCTTATCTGTATCTCTTCCGGCGAGAAAGACAGAAGGTCAATAGCCTCTATCACCAGTGTCTTGGCCTTAAGCTCCACCTCCTGCCCGGTACGTGCCATTTTATACGCTCTGTGGCCGTCCACCTTTACTGCGGAATATACCGGAGGCACCTGCTGTATGGTACCTTTGAATCGGGCGAGCGCCTCTTCTACCAGTTCACGGGTAATATGCGCTGTCG
>CADFRV010000058.1 GCA_902836725.1 Muribaculaceae bacterium | reverse complement strand
AGCTCACTATGGGATCGCAGACAGGGTGCCGCACCGAGGCCGATTTCCTGTACGACAGTGAGAACTTCTATTTCTATGTATATGTAGCGGATCAGGACATAGTTACCTACGTTATTGACAACGATGGTGTGTTTCTTTACCTTGATGTGGCCGGATGCTGCGACAACTATCCACAGGAGGGTGTTTTCCGATTTTTCTTCAATGTAGATGGTTCTCTGACGATGCATCGAGGCCAGTCAAACAAATGGCAGGCCGTAGACGCACCAGAAGGAATAAAATATGTGGTGGATTGCCACAAGAAATATTACATGATAGAGGCGGCCATTCCCTGGAGGCTGCTCGGTGAGCAAAGTGCTCCCTCCACGTCGCGTGAAATGAGGGTCAACCTCAAGGTTCGCGATCGCCGTAAGAACGCGTTGCTCTTCGAGACTATTCCCGACGCTCTCGACAAATCGTCATGGACCTGGCCTGAGCTTACGTTGCTTGAGAATGCCGGCATTAATGAAGTGAAAGCGCCATCGGCCAAAGCGGTGATGAAGCTTTCCGGTACTACACTTACTGTGGAGGCTCCTCGTGAAATATCCGGTATCAGCGCATATGTCCCTTCCGGTAACCTTGCAACTGTCTCATCCTCTGCGGTGATTGAATTGCCTTGCAAAGGGATATATATCATAGAAGTGCGATATGCCGACGGTTCGGTGGAACGCCTCAAAATATCAGTCTGAAAATTAGAAATTCTTTCGGTCATGTCACGAACATTCAATAAAATCCTATTTCCGGCCATACTTTGCTCCGCTGCTTCGGCATTCGTCTGTCAGGCTGCGAGGCATGAGCCATATGACCGTTCACGTATCTACTGGGATATGTCGACCCGCGTTGATGCCATGGGATGGGGAGGCAACTACGGGCGCATGGTGCAGCTGCTTGACGGCCGGCTTATGATCGTCGGCAGATACGGAGGGGGCCTGTCCTATACTGTAAGCGATGATTACGGTGCCACTTGGGCGAATCCCACATTGATAGCCGGCCATCCCCCGGGGTTCGATTATGGTTCTCCAGACTTCACTCAGCTTGCCGACGGCACACTGCTTGTGGGTCTGAATCCACGTCCCAATGAACCGTACACTGAGGATAGAAAATTCGGCATACGTGTGGTGCGCAGCACTGACTGCGGCAAAACATGGAGCGAGCCGATATTTGTGTTCGATGCCGAATATTACGGCGGCGACGGCTGCTGGGAACCGTCGTTCCTGCAGCTGCCCTCCGGTGAGGTCCAGTGTTATTTCTCTGTGGAGGTCAAAGGGAATAATGACCAGGAGATAATGATCAGCCGCTCCTTTGACAACGGTCTGACATGGGGCGCGGCCGAGCGTGTTTGCTATCGTGCCGGTTCACGTGACGGAATGGCTACTGCCATCGTGACCGATGCAGGTGAGATAGTGGGTATCATAGAGGATTTCGGACATGACAATTACATAGGATCCCCCCGCGCGACTACCTTCCGGTGTACTCTTGAAGACAATTGGAGTCACTGGGTTGATGCCGGAAGCCGTAACAGGGAGATGATTTTCGAGCGTGCCGAGGACAAGAGATACAATTCCGCGGCACCCTATATCCGCAAACTCCCCAATGGCGAGACTATAGCCTCCTGGATGGGGAACAGCGACGGACGCGCGACCGCCGAGATTGACAAATATCCGATGTTTGTGGCTGTAGGTGACGCCGACGCCCGCAATTTCAAATCGGTGAACATGCCCTTTTTCCGGGAAGAGAATGAGTTCGCCAACTGGGCTTCGGTAGGTGTGGCCGATGACGGTTATGTCTATGCCATGGCCAATGTAGGCCAGTATGGTGGTGGATGTGTCCTCGGGCTTATAAAGGGAATGCCGCGCAAAGGATTTGAAGCCGCTTATGGAACTCCGGTCCTTGATGGGAAACCTTCCAATGATTCCTGGGCGTATAAGAACGGCAAACAGCTTACCATGGGATCGCAGATAGGAAACCGTATAGAGGCCGATTTTTTGTATGACGAGCGGAACCTCTATCTCTATGCCTATGTGCAGGATAAGGATCTTATAACCGATGTTGTCGACAAGGATGGCCTGTTCCTATACCTTGATGTAGCCGGATGCTGCGATACTTATCCGCAGAACGGTATGTTCAAGTTCTTCTTTGGTGCCGACGGGAAGGCTACCGTGCGACGTGGTGAAAACAGTAAATGGCAGAAAGAGGAAGATGCCACTGAAGTGGAATATGTGCTTCTGTCAGGCGCTAAATATTACATGATGGAGGTCGCCATACCTTGGAAATCTCTTGGGGAGGATAAAGCTCCGTCTTCATCGCGTGAGATGAGAGTCAATGTGCAGGTTCGTGACCGACGTTCCCGCGAATTGAAGTTGGAGACGATACCAGAGACGGTTGACAAGTCCTCCTGGACCTGGCCGGAGTTCCGTCTGGGAGAGAACGCTGGAGCCGATGAATTGGAAATTCCCTTGCAGTGTCGGGCGGAAATACGCGTAGAGGGGTATACCCTTACGGTGGATAGCAGCCGTGTGATGGCAGGTATTACGGCTCATACGGTATCCGGAGTTGTGGCTGCCTTAGGTCATACAGCGTCGCTAAAGTTGCCCGGTAACGGTATATATGTCATTACAGTACATTATGCCGACGGCACATATGAACATTGTAAAATCATAGTTTAACTATAATCCGGAGTAGTAATGGGACTCAATCGTTATATCATATCAGTGGCTTTTGCAGGTATCATTGGTGGCATTATCACAGCCGATGCCATGCGTCACGAGCCTTTCGACCGGTCACGTATATATTGGGATATGAGCAGCCGGTGTGTGCCGATCTCCTCTCCAAGTGGATACGGGCGTCTGATACAGCTGCAGGATGGCCGGTTGATGATGACTGGAGGTGCATGGAGCCGCGGGGTAGAGTGCACGTTCAGTTCTGATTATGGAAAGACATGGACGAAGCCTGAGGTTATAATAGGCAACACACCGCTTTGGGAGATGTGTAACCCTGATATGATACAGCTTTCCGACGGGACATTGCTTCTGGGCATTAATCCGCGTCCTGCACAGCCATATACCGAGGATCGTCCTTTTTCGATAGATGTGATGCGCAGTACTGACGGGGGCAAAACGTGGAGTGACATGATAAGGGTTCATACCGCGAGCCATATAGGTGAGGACGGCTGTTGGGAGCCGGCGTTCCTGGAACTTCCCTCAGGCGAGGTGCATTGCTACTTCTCTCTGGAACTTGTGAACAGCAACGATCAGGAGATAATGATGAGCCGTTCGTTTGACAAAGGGCTCACATGGACCAAAGCCCAGCGGGTTAGCTACCGTCAAGGACACCGCGACGGCATGCCGGTAGCGATACTTACCGACAACGGCGAGATTGTGGTGACTATTGAAGATAATGGACAGCCGGGATATTCGGGTTTCAGAGCCACATCGTTCCGTTGCACCCTGGAGCAGAACTGGACAGACTATTGGGTGAATGCCGACAGTCCGAACCGTTCTAAACTTCTGATCAATCAGGAGGATCTGAAATATATTTCCGCAGGTCCGTATATCCGTAAACTCCCCAACGGGGAGACTGTGGCCTCCTGGATGGGTGAGAAGGCCGGTCTCGAAAACTGTGGCATAGATCTGTATCAGCATCTTGTGGCTGTTGGCGATGCTGATGCCCGTAATTTCAAGTGTGTCAACACCTCGTTCTACGTCCCTAAGGGTGGACGCGCCAACTGGGGATCGATAAACGTTGCCGATGATGGATGCGTGTATGCCATAGCCGGCACATACGAGGGAGGACAGACAGAGGGAAATGCCCTTATAAAGGGGACACCTCGCAAGGGTTTTACAGCTGCCTATGGTACTCCTAAGTTAGATGGAAAAGCGATTAAGGATGTGTGGGGCTATCCATTGGGCAAACAGCTCACTATGGGATCGCAGACAGGGTGCCGCACCGAGGCCGATTTCCTGTACGATGAGGAGTATCTCTATTTCTATGCATATGTGATAGACCGGGATCTTATTACCGACGTGGTGGACAGGGACGGGATTTTCCTTTATCTCGATGTGGCCGGATGCTGCGATACATATCCGCAGCCAGGCATCTTCAAATTTTTCTTCGGAACAGACGGCAACGCCACGATGCGGCGTGCACAGAATAACCGTTGGCAGGCCGAGGAGCAGCCGACAGAAATAAAATATGTGCTTGACAAGCATTCGCGTTATTACAGCATGGAGGTGGCCATACCCTGGACAATTCTCGGGGAAAGTGGTGCTCCCTCCACGTCGCGTGAAATGAGGGTCAACCTCAAGGTGCGTGACCGCCGGAAAGGGGAACTCCTTTTCGAGAGTATTCCAGAGGCTACTGACAAATCGTCCTGGACCTGGCCCGAATTCAAATTGCTGCCGTCTGGGAGCGGGGGTATCGATGAGGTGGCGGGGGATTCGCAGAGCCGCATTGTCGCTGACGGGATGGAGATAAAGGTAGAGGGTGAAGAGGATGTGAGGACAATAGAGGTGTATACGCCGTCGGGGGCTGTGGCTGCCAGATGTGAAGGACGCGCAGTCACTCTTCATGAGCCGGGTATCTACGTAGTGCGTGTGGTCCTTGGCTCCGGTCATATGCTGCACCGGAAAATTGCGCTTAGATAAACAGAATGTATACGATGATGAGGAAACTGGTCATTATTTTAATTTGCTGCATTTATAATACGGCTGCCTTGTTTGCCACTGGCATTGCCGACAATTTCCATTTTACGCATTTCAAGAGTGCCGACGGGCTTCCTCACCAGCAGATCCAGGCCATGGCGTTTGACCATGACGGACGTCTGTGGATTGGCACACGCAACGGTCTGGCTTCATACGACGGTTACGGTTTCACGACATATTACCATAATCCGGGTGATCCGAACTCACTGCCGCACAACTTCGTGCTCAGCATGTTTGTGGACTCCCGCGGAACGGTATGGATAAGCACTGAAAACGGCATGTGCCGCTATCTTCCTTCAACGGACAGTTTCGAGAAGGTGCAGGTTGACGAGCGCCGCATCTTCTGCATCTGCGAGACGCAGGAGGGCAACATAATCTGCGGCGGAGGAAGGGTGTATCTGGGCGACGGTATCTCCCCTAAGTTCCAGTACATGCCCCGTCAGCGGGAGAGCTATGTGCGTGGTATCGCCGTATCACATGACAACCGTGTGTATATTACCACCGACGATGCCGTGACTTACTATGACTCCAAGATGCAGAGCAGCACGCAGGTGGATCTGGGGCTGTTCTCCTCCAGTCTGCGCGGAAACGACGGCATAGCGCCATTGATTTTCGATTCTCACGGCCGCATGTGGGTGAGCCTTAACGGCAACGGAGTGATGTGTTACGACGATGAGAATGGTGAGCGGGTGCGTTACGACAGTTCCCGCCTCACAAGCGGCACAGTGCGTGCCATCGCCGAGGATTCACACGGCAATATATGGCTCGGCACCGAACGCGGCCTCAACATCATAAATCCGTCAACAGGCGCCATAACACAGGTAACGCAGGATTTGGTGAACCCTACCAAGCTCAACGACAACGCCATCTACTGCATCGTTCCCGACAGGAACGACAATATCTGGATCGGCACATATTTCGGCGGCATAAATCTGCTGACACACAACCACAACCAGTTCTCCTGGACTGCGCCAGGCTATGACTCGCGCTCGCTTCGGGGAAAGGCCATACGCCGCATTGTGGAGCCTACCCAGGGGGAGCTGTGGCTTGCCTCGGAAGACGGCGGCATCAATATCCTCGATATGGAGAGCGGAAATGTGAGGGTGTTCGACCGCATACCCGACATTGGCCCGAATATCCACGAGCTGTACTTCGAGCAGGAGAACGGTGATATCTGGATCGGTACATTCCTCAACGGACTGTACCGTTACAACGTGCGCGGTGGCGCCACACGCCACTACATGGCCGGCGGAAACGGCCTTATGAGCACGTCGATCTTTACCATAGCCAAGCAGAAGTCTGCTGATGCCGCCGGGCGGGACCGCCTGTGGATAGGCACCACGCTCGGACTGAGGTATTACGATCCTGACAGCGACACTTTCAGCAAGATCGACCATACGGTTCTCGACAATGATTTCATCTACAGCCTGCTTGTGGACCATGACGGAAACCTGTGGGTGGGCACGGTGAACTTCGGCCTGTACCGCGTGGACCGCCGCACGGGCGACGTAAACGGATGGAGCGAGGCCGATCCGTCGGATCCCGACGGGTTCCACGACCATTACATCACCGCATTGCTTGAAGACAGCGACGGACGCATCTTCATCGGCACCAACAACGGCGGCCTGTATTACTTCGAGCCGGGCAACCTGAAGGAAGTGAAACGTCTCGGTGACGGAGGCGCCACTTTCGGCACCGTATGCGCCCTTACCACCGACGGCAGCGGGAAGGTGTGGATGTCCACTTCCAACGGTCTTTTCAGCATAGAGCCCGGCACGCTTCATCTGCATCACTACACTGTGGCCGACGGGCTGCCTGAAAACCAGTTCAACTTCAATTCGGCACTCGAGGCTTCGGACGGAAGGATGTATTTCGGCACGGTCAACGGCCTGGTATCCTTTACCCCCGACCTGACCAAGAAATACGGCAAGCCGCGGGAGGTGCATTTCGCCAACCTGCTCATCAACGGCAAAGAGGTGACTCCGCGCGGCTCTTCGTCGCCGCTGCAGACCTCGCTTGACCTTTCCGACGAACTGAAGCTCGACTTCCGGCAGTCGCGCCAGTTCGGCATAGGCTACGGAGTGATAGATCCCGAGCGGGCATCCTCCACATTGTATCAGGTGAAAGTCGACGGTATAGACCGCGAATGGCGCGATGTGGGCAAGCTGCGCCGGTTCAGCGCCATGGAACTCACCCCGGGAACCTACCGCCTCAACGTGCGCGCGTCAAGCAATCCCGAAGACTGGGAGGGCGCTCCCGTGCGTACCCTTACCATAAAGATTGCCCCTCCGCTTTACCGTTCAGGATGGGCATATATGCTGTATCTGCTGATAATAGGTGCGATAGCCTATTTCGGCTACAGGCTGTTCAATATCCGCATGCGCGAGAAACAGGAGGTGCGCATGTCGCAGATCGACAAGGCCAAGAGTGAGGAGCTCAACCGCGACAAAATGGAATTCTTCACCAATATATCGCATGAGCTGAAGACACCTCTCAGCCTGATTCTCGCCCCGCTCAAATATCTGGAGCAGAACCAGGAGCTGACCTCCGACTCGCGGAAACGCCTCAACGTGGCCATCGCCAACACCAACAAGATGGTAGGGCTTATCGACGAGCTGGTGACCTTCAACCGTGTGGAGAACGGTAACTTCCAGCTCTATCTGCAGAAGGGGAACCCTCTGACATACATCGAGAAAGTGACACAGTTCTTCTACGAGACAGCCGAGGAGAGGAAACTGAGCCTGCATATCTACACCGAGAACAACGGCGAGGAGATATGGTACTCCACCACCTATGTGGAGCGAATACTCAACAATCTCCTTTCAAACGCCATAAAATACACGCCGGCCGGCGGGGAGGTCAACGTGCGTGCCGCCATAGTGGAGGAGCCTTCCGAGAACCCCCAGGACGGCGACCAGATCTATCTGACCATAGAAGTGCGCGACAGCGGCATCGGCATCGCCCCGGAGGAGACAGACAATATTTTCAAGAAATATTACCAGACAAAACGCGGTTACAATACCGACAGCCACGGATGGGGGATCGGCCTTGCCACAGTGCGCAAGCTCGTGGAGATGCACCGTGGATCAATCGAGGTGGAAAGCAAGGTCGGGGAGGGAAGCGTCTTCCGTGTGCGCCTGCTTGTCACTCCCGGTGCCTTTGATCCGAAATCATATATCAGCAGCGCTTCGGAGAGCAATCCTCTCCCGAGCTACCGGAGCACTGTCACAGAGGGGCTGCAGCCGCCCGCTGTGCCCGAGTATGCCAAGCCCGACAACCGCATCAGCATCCTGCTGGTGGAGGACAATCCCGAACTACTCGCTTTCCTGAGCGAGACTTTCATCCGGTCATACAATGTGTATACCGCCACCAACGGCGTGGAGGCATTGAAGATCACCTCCGAACATCCGGTAGACATAGTAGTGTCTGACGTGATGATGCCGGAGATGGACGGCATAGAGCTTTGCAACAGGCTGAAAAACGATCTGTCCACATCGCATATCCCCGTGATACTGCTCACGGCCAAAAATGACCAGCACAGCACGATGCTCGGTTTCGAGAGCGGTGCCGAGGCATATGTGGTCAAGCCCTTCGATCCACAGATACTGGAGTTACGTGTAAAAAACATACTGCGCGTGCGCCGCAGATTCATAAAGTCAATCATAGAGGCATCAGAGCCAATAGAAGAAACAACAGAAGAAATGCCTACCTTCAACAAATTCGACAAGGATTTCCTTGCCCGCATCAATACCCTGATAGAGGAGAATATGGATAACTCGCAGTTCTCCATAGCTGATATTACCAAAGAGTTCGGCATCAGCCGCTCACTGCTACATATAAAGATGAAATCGTTTGCCAACGCGTCGATGACAGACTATATCCGCAAGAGGCGCATGGCGAGGGCCTGCGAGCTGATGCGCCAGGGATACAACGTGAGCGAGACCGCATACCGCACCGGCTATGCCGATCCCAATTATTTCACCAAAGTGTTCAAGAAGGAATTCAGCTGCACTCCGAGCGAGTTCATAGCCTCCCTGCAGGATTCCGCGCAGGGGTGAAGACAAAGTATTTGCAAATGAGCGGGAAATGCCGTACCTTTGAAGACGATTAACCAATTTCAAGGTACACCATGAATTTACGTTTGCTATGTGCCATTATGGTATTTCTCGCCTGTCAGGTGTTCGCCGCAGACAGAGGGAAGAAATATGATGTGGCAGCTTTCCTTTATCCCGCGTATGCATCAGACGATCCACGGCTGCGCCCGTTCTGGCCGATGGGAATCGGCGAATGGGAAACCGTGATGACGGTGCAGAACCGTTATCCGGGACATTACTGGAACCGCAAGCCCCTGTGGGGATATATCAATGAGGCAGACCCGTCGGTGATGGAGATGGAGATAGACCAGGCCACATCGCACGGGGTGAATGTCTTCATCTTTGACTGGTACTGGTACGACGGGCGTCCGTTCATGGAGACCACGCTCGACAACGGTTTTCTCAAAGCCCGCAATGTGGACAAGATGCAGTTTTACCTCATGTGGGCCAACCATGATGTGCTCAACCTGTGGGACACCCGTCTGGCCCATGTGCATGAGGACAATGTCATATGGACCGGCAAGGTGGACCGGGAGGAGTTCGAGAAAATCTGCCGCCGCAACATCGAGAAATATTTCAAACATCCGCAGTATTACAAAATCGATGGCAAGCCGGTGTTCATGATCTATGATATCCCACAGCTCATTGCGGGACTGGGGGGAATAGAGGAGACCGCCGACGCCCTTGAATGGTTCAAGGAGGAGACAAAGCGCGCGGGATTCCCGGGGCTTGACCTCCAGATAACCATGTGGTCGATAAACCTGAACTACAGCGGCCTTGATGCCGGAAAGACCGGCAATCCGAGCGATGAGTTCGTGAAAAAGCTCGGCTTCACAAGCGGCACGCACTATCAGTTCGTGCATTTTACCGATGTCAACGACGAGTATGACAACATAATGGGGCGCGTACTGCAGGAGTGGGCGCGCATTGACGACACATATTCATTCCCATACTACCCGCATATCAGCGTGGGGTGGGACAACAGTCCGCGCACACAGCATAGCGCTGTAGTCCGTGGCAATACCCCCGAAAACTTTGAAAAAGCACTCATAAAGGCGCGTGACTACGCCGACGCCCATCCCGGGCAGGCTCCCCTGATCACTATAAACAGCTGGAACGAATGGACCGAGACCAGTTTCCTGCAGCCGTGCAATGTCTACGGCTACGGGTATCTCGATGCTGTAAAGCGTGTGTTCGGGGCGCAGGAGGAATGACCATGCCGAAGGAGCGGCATGTACTTTGCGCCGGGCGCTTCCAGGCTTAATCCGGAATTATTTTTATCCTTAATTTATAGACATGAAATATCTGTTATCTTGCGCAGCCTCGGGGCTGCTGTTGTTGGCCGCATCGTGCGGCGGCAACTCCGGCTTCACGGCCGAGACAGTGGACCGGCCTTTCATGCCGGCGTCAAGTGATAGTGCCGCATTGCGTCCTCTGGCACTGGAAAAACTCCCTGTAGGAGCCATCAAACCGGAAGGCTGGCTGCTCAAACAGCTTGAACTGCAGCGCGACGGCCTCAACGGCCATCTTGGTGAGATCAGCGCCTGGCTCGACCGCAACAACAACGCGTGGCTCGTGGAGGGTGGCGACCGCGGCTGGGAGGAAGTGCCATACTGGCTGCGTGGATACAGCCATTTGGCTTTCCTGCTCAACGATCCCGAAATGCTCAAGGAAACACAGTTCTGGATCGATGCCGTGCTCGGCTCGCAGAAAGAGAACGGCTATTTCGGCCCGCTGAACGAGCGCAACGGCAAACCTGAGGTATGGGCACAGATGATCATGCTGTGGATTCTCCAGAACTATTATGAATTCACCGCCGACGAGCGTGTGCTCCCCTTCATGAAGCGCTATTTCGAATGGGAGATGGCCCAGGCCGACGAGAATTTCCTGGAAGATTACTGGGAAAACTGCCGCGGCGGCGACAACATGTGGAGCGTGGTGTGGTATTACGGCAAGACAGGCGACGCCTCGGTGCTTCCGCTGATCGAGAAGATCCACCGCAACAATGCCGACTGCACAAATCCCGCCCGTCTTCCCAACTGGCACAACGTGAATATCGCGCAGTACTTCCGCGAACCTGCCGAGATGTATCTGCTCAACGGCGATTCAACCCTGTTGGCCGCCACATACAACGTGCATGACCTGATCCGCCGCACTTACGGCCAGGTGCCCGGCGGTATGTTCGGCGCCGACGAGAACGCGCGTATCGGCTACATTGATCCCCGCCAGGGCACCGAGACCTGCGGTTTCGCCGAGCAGCTTCTTTCCGACGGTGTGATGCTCGGTATCACAGCTGATCCCCTCTGGGCAGAGAATATGGAGGATGTGGCATTCAACTCTTTCCCCGCATCCATGATGCCCGACCTCAAGGCTCTGCGCTATATCACTTCACCCAACCATACGGTAAGTGACTCCAAGAACCATCATCCCGGCATCGACAACCACGGGCCGTTCCTTAACATGAACCCCTTCAGCTCGCGTTGCTGCCAGCATAACCACGGTCTCGGATGGCCGTCGTTCACACAGGCTCTCGCTTTCTCCACCAACAACCACGGTGTGGCCTACGCAGTGTATGCGCCCAACGAGGCTACTGTGACAGTGGCCGACGGCAAGAAGGTGACAATCGCCGAGGAGACCAACTATCCGTTCAGCGACACCATCCGTTTCGTGATCTCCGCACAGGAGAAGGCTTCATTCCCCATGTATTTCCGCATCCCCACATGGGCCAAGGGAGCCAAGGCTTATGTCAACGGCAAATCCGTCGGTGATCCGAATGCAGGCACATATCTGCGCATAGAGGGCGAATGGGCAAATGCCGATGAGGTAAAACTCGTATTCCCGATGGAACTTACCCTGCGCCGCTGGCCGACAAACCGCAACAGCGCTTCCGTAAATTATGGCCCTCTGACACTCTCGCTTAAGATAAACGAACGCTACGAGAAGGTGAACTCTGCCGAAATGGCTATCGGCGACTCCCGCTGGCAGGAGGGTGCCGACACTGAGAAATGGCCTACATATGAGATCTACGCCGATTCTCCCTGGAATTACTCTCTGATCCTTCCTGAAAGCAATCCGTTCGCCGATTTCAAGGTTACACGTCTTCCCTGGCCGGCCGACAACCAGCCTTTCACACTGCAGGGTGTGCCTCTGGAAGTGAAGGCCACCGGACGTCTGGTGCCATCGTGGGGCTTCGACGAGACCGGTCTTACCGGAGTGCTCCCGCGTGAGGATGCTCCCCGTGCCGCAGAGATCGACGAGATCACTCTTGTGCCTATGGGTGCCGCACGTCTCCGCATCTCCTCTTTCCCCGTTTCAGACAAGTGATAGCATTGCATAATGCATGGAGAGGATGATGGCCTCTCCATGCCATCCCCCAATAACTCCGGGGC
>CADFRV010000057.1 GCA_902836725.1 Muribaculaceae bacterium | reverse complement strand
TGTGAGATGCGTGTGACCGGAGGGTTTAGAAAATCGAGATAAATGTTGTCGTCAAACGACACTATCGATAGGTCTTCAGGCACCTTCAGTCCATGCTCGCTGATGGCCTTTATCGCTCCGAGAAGTATGGTATTGGAAAGCGCAAAAATTGCGCTGATCTTTTTGCCCATGTTGAGCGCGAGTTTTGTCTCCACATAGCCGTTCTGTGTGGAAAACTCGTTGCCGCAGATCATGGCGTTTCCTGCCAGGCCCACTTTTTCAAGTGCGTCGAGATAGCCTTGCACGCGACGCTGCGAGGTGATGGACTGTGGCGTGCCCTGTATGCACATGATATCGGTGTGTCCGGCCTTGATGAGCAGCTCGGTGGCTTCGAGCGCCCCTTTGTAGTTGTCGGTGGCTACGTATGAAAGGTCGCACTGGTCGAAATAGCGGTCTATCAGCACCAGAGGTTTCTCCCTGGCGAGTTCCACAAGCCGGGCGGGATCGTCGCTGCTCGGTACCATTATTATGCCGTCGACATTGCGTGACAGGAGTGTGTTGATGGCTTCATCCTCATCTTTCACACTCTCGTGTGTGTCTATCACCATCACCGGATATGAGTATTTGTGCGCTTCCCCTATCACAGCGCTGGCGATGTTGGCGAAAAACGGGTTGTCGATGCATGGCACAAGCAGGCCGATGGTGCGTGTGGCGCAGTTGCGCAAACTTTGTGCGACATAGTTTGGCCTGTAATTCAGCTTCCTTACCGCATCCATTATCTTTTTCTGTGACTCGCGGCTTATCCTGAATTGCTCGGATTTTCCGTTGAGCACTCTGGAGATGGTTGTTACAGAGAAGCCTGTGTAGTTTGATATGTCGGATAAAGTGCTTTTTTTCATCGTGTTAACCTTTTCGTCTCCCCAAAGATAATATATTTTTTTGAAATAATTTTCAAAAATTTTTTAAAAGTTGCCGTTTTTTCAACTTTTTTATATATCTTTGCGCAAACGTTTGAGCTATATTCTATACCGGTCAGAATAATGCGGTGCGCCGCGCCGCATGCAAATCCTTAAATTACCTGATACCAATCACGTTTCAATAACTACGATGGACAAGAAGATAGTTGTAGTCGGAAGCAGCAATACCGATATGGTGATTCGTTGCCCGCATATGCCCCGGCCTGGTGAAACGGTGCTCGGGGGCGAATTCCTCATGAACCATGGCGGCAAAGGAGCCAACCAGGCTGTCGCCGCGGCCAAACTCGGGGGAAATGTGACTTTTGTAGCCAAAGTCGGTGACGATATTTTCGGCGGCGAGACACTCGAGATGCTTCGCGGTATGGGGATCGACACCTCGCATGTGAGTGTCAGCCACGACTGCCCGTCGGGTGTGGCGCTTATAAACGTAGACGCCAACGGCGAGAACTCCATCAGCGTGGCTTCCGGAGCCAATGCCGCTCTCTCCAAAGAGGATATCGACAATGCCGCGGACACGATAGCCGGCGCCGCCATGCTTATCGCGCAGCTCGAGACACCGGTGGAAACTGTGGCGTATGCTGCCGCAATGGCCAAGAAACATGGAGTTACGGTAGTGCTAAACCCGGCTCCCGCACCGTTGTCGCCGCTCCCCGACGAGCTGTTGCGCAATGTTGACATTATAATTCCCAACAAGACTGAAGCCGAGATTATTTCAGGTGTCGCCATCACCGACGACGCGTCTGAACGCAAGGCCATAGAGGCTATCGCATCCAAGGGGATAGGGGTGGTTATCGTGACGCTCGGATGCAAAGGCGCGCTCGTTTTTGAGAACGGCTGTTACACTATGGTGCCTGCCCTGAAAGTGGAGGCTGTGGATACCACGGCCGCCGGCGACACATTCTGCGGCGCTTTCTGTGTGGCGCTTACTGAGGGGAAAAGCCTGGCGGATGCCGTGATGTTCGGCAACCGGGCGGCGGCCATATCGGTCACCCGCAAAGGCGCGCAGCAATCGGCGCCGTCGCGTGAGGAGCTCGGGGAATTTTGAATTTCCTGTAAAATAGATCTTACCTTAAATAACTGAAATATCATGTTTATCGTTGACAACTATTCAATGGCGGTGGTGCTCTGTTTCATCACCATGCTGTGCTGGGGTTCCTGGGGAAATACCCAGAAACTCGCCGCGAAAAACTGGCGCTATGAACTATATTACTGGGACTATGTGATCGGCATGGTGCTGTTTTCGCTGCTTCTGGGTTTTACTTTCGGCAGCATCGGTTCGGAGGGACGTCCGTTCATGGCCGATCTCGCCCAAAGTTCTCTCATGTGTGTCGGCAGTGTCATTCTCGGGGGCATAATATTCAATGCCTCGAATATACTGCTTTCCGCTTCGGTTTCCCTTGCCGGCATGGCGGTGGCTTTCCCGCTCGGTGTGGGTATAGCCCTTGTGCTCGGTGTGATCATCAATTATATCGGTGCCCCCAAGGGCGATCCGGTATTGCTCTTTACAGGTGTGGCGCTTGTAGTCGCCGCAATTATCTGCAACGGCATAGCTTCGGGGCGTGTGAGCAAGTCTGACGACTCAGCGGCGCAGAACCGCAAAGGCATCATCCTCGCCATATGCGCAGGTGTGCTGATGTCGTTCTTCTACCGTTTCGTGGCCGCCGCCATGGATCTTTCCGATTTCCGCAATCCGGCTCCCGGAATGCTTACCCCCTATACCGCCCTGTTCATTTTCTCCGTGGGTGTGCTGCTGAGCAATCTCCTTTTCAATACCATAGCCATGCGCAAGCCGTTTGTAGGGGAGCCGGTGACATATTCGCAGTATTTCAAGGGATCTTTCGCCACCCACATGACCGGTGTGCTCGGAGGAGCCATCTGGGCACTCGGCACCGCCTGCAGTTATATCGCCGCCGGCAAGGCGGGAGCCGCCATCTCCTATGCCCTGGGGCAGGGAGCGCCCATGATCGCCGCCATTTGGGGTGTGTTCATATGGAAAGAGTTCAAAGGCGCCGACCGCAAGACAGATCTTCTGCTGGCGCTGATGTTTCTCTTCTTTATCGCAGGTCTCGGCTGGATCATAGCCTCGGGAGGCAACTGACCGATACCGTAGTATAATATCATGCAAAAACTCAATCAATTATTATCTTATGAAAAATAGACTATTGCTGATCTTAGTCTGTCTGGCCTGCTTGCCAGGTATTGCAATGGCTTTGGATATAAAAGGTGTCGTCACTGATGAGGCAGACGAGCCGGTGGTGGGGGCTTCAGTGATATGCAAGGGCACTTCTGTGGGCACATCCACTGATCTCGACGGTAAGTTCGCTCTTTCCGTGCCTGAGTCAGCCAAGACCATAGTGGTGTCATACGTAGGGATGGTTACCGGGGAATATCCGGTGCAGCCCGACATGAGGATTGTGCTGAAAGAGAATACAAACAGTCTTGACGAGGTTGTGGTCATCGGTTACGGCACTGTCAAGAAAAAGGATGTGCTCGGCTCGATAACCACCGTAAAGGACAAGGATCTCCAGGACCGCACCAACGGAAATGTGATGGAATCCATGCGCGGTCTCACCAGTGGTGTCAAGATCACCAACAGCGGACAGGCCGGTTCCTCACCCTCTATGGTAATCCGCGGTCTCGGGTCATTGACCAACAATACCCCGTTGTTCATTATCGACGGCGCGTATGCGGGAAATGAGCTTGGGGTGAATGTAGAGGACATCGAGTCCATACAAGTGCTGAAAGACGCTTCATCGGCAGCCATCTACGGATCGCGTGCCGCCAACGGTGTGGTGATCATAAAGACGAAGAGCGGCCGCTCGGGAGCGCTGAAAGTGAAATTCGATACACAGATACAGCTCAACTGGCTTCCACGCTACGATCTGATGGATGCGGCCACATACAAGCTGTATGACGACCGCGCATACGACGAGGCTATACTTGCCGGGGTGGCCGGAGTGACAAAACGCCAGGACCATTTCAGCGGCAACACCGACTGGCAGGACGAGATGCTCCGCACCGGAATGCTGCAGAACTACAATGTGGCCCTTTCCGGCGGAACAGACGCTCTGAACTTCTACACATCGTTCAACTATCTCAATGACAAGGGGGCGATGAAATATACCGGTTTCGAAAAATATGGGTTCCGTGTGAATACATCGGGAAAGAAAGGTATCTTCTCTTACGGCGAGAACCTGTATTATACATATTCCAAAACGAGGATACTCAACGGCATAGGCAACGTGTGGAGCAACTTCATAACGATGCCTCCCACAGTGCCGGTGTATGATCCCGACCATGGATCGGGATTCGGATACGGTGATTCCAACCATGCCAATTCATACGGGCTGAATCCTGTGGCCATGCAGGAACTTGAGAAAACACTCAACAGGCAGGAATATCTTTTCGGCAACGTGTATGGCCAGGTGGAATATCCGGAATGGGCGCGTGCCAAGGTGAATTTCGCCTACAAGACCTACAACGGCACCACAGACAAACTGCGCAAGACCGGTTCCTGGACAATGGGACAGGGTGATGACGCCGCTTATCTCGGATGGAACGAATCGCGTTACCACGATATACTTATCGAGCAGACATATGAGTTTTTCCACAAGTTCGGAAAGCATGACATCAACGTTCTGGCCGGTATGAGCTACAACCATTTCACGTCGCGCGACCATGGCATCAACCGTCAGGATCCGGCGATGAACGGCGACAGTTATCTGACTGAGATCAGTGCCGCCACCGGCAAGGTGACAGGTTCGGGAAGTTATGGTGAGTACAGCCTCATCTCATACTTCGGGCGTATCAATTATTCATATGACGACCGTTACCTGGTGCAGCTTACCGGACGCCGCGACGGCACATCCAAACTTCCGTCGGCACGCCGCTGGGGCAACTTCTTCTCTGGGTCGCTCGGATGGCGTATCAGCCAGGAGAAATTCTTTGACGCCGACTGGGTGAATGATCTCAAGCTCCGTGTGAATTACGGCTCGCTCGGCAACAGCAACATCGGCAACTGGGATTATCTGGCTACCCTCAACTCCGGTCCCCGCGCCGTTTTCGGCTCCGGAGAGAATGTGGCGCTGGGCATGACGCAGTCGCGACTGGTGAATACCGATCTGGTGTGGGAGAAGAAGACCACGTTCAATGTGGGTGTGGATTTCACCACGCTTAACAGCAGGCTGCGTTTTACCGCAGACTATTTCCGGTCCAAATCCAAAGATCTGCTCGTGTATCTGCCGATACTGATGAGCACCGGCAACGAAGGCGGCTCCCCGGCGGTGAACGCAGGCAGTCTTTCAAACAGGGGCGTGGAGTTCGAGATCGCATGGAACGACCGTGTGGGAGATTTCAATTACACGGCCAGTCTGAACCTGTCGCATGTGAAAAACCGTGTGGAGGATCTCGGTTACGGACAGACCACCTATCTGACTTCCACATCGCTCAGCGAGATCGGCGAACCGCTCGGCATGTGGTATATGTACCGTATGCTCGGCATATTCCAGAGCCAGGAGGAGATAAACAATTATGTCAATGCCGACGGCAAAGTGATACAGCCAAACGCACTCCCCGGCGACATAAAATACCATGACTATAACGGCGACGGCCAGATTTCGAGCGAAGACCGCCAGATAGTGGGCAATCCCTGGCCGAAACTCGAGCTCGGATTTAATTTCTCCGCCGCATGGAAAGGCATTGATTTCGCACTCAACAGCTACGGACGCTTCGGACAGAAGGTATACAACGGAGCGGCCTACACCGCCGGCGACTTCCAGAACAACCAGAACAATTTCAACGGCATTGTGCCCTGGACCCAGGAGCACCCGGTCAACGACCGTCCGCGCATCGTCTACGGCGATTCGCGCAACACACGCTATGACCAGGACCGCTGGCTAGAGAACGGATCGTTCTTCCGCATCAGCGACATTACCCTGGGATATTCGCTGCCGTCAAACGCTATCCGCAGGATCGGTCTCGAGAAAGTGCGTTTCGCTGTCACAGGAAAGAACCTCGTTACTTTCACCAAATATTCGGGTCTCGATCCCGAGTTTGCCGACGGCGGAATATGGACCATAGGTTACGACGGATGCTCTTTCCCAAATCCGCGTGCAGTACAGTTTGCTCTTTCTCTAACCTTCTAATTTACGAACCACAATGAAAAAGATTGCGATATTACTGGCAACCGGCATGATAGCCGCCATGTCTGCATGCAGCGATGCCGAACTTGACATTGAAAACGGCAACAGCCTCAATACATCGAATTTCTGGAAGACGGAGAGCGATGCCGAGAAGGGGCTTGTGGCGGTCTACAATATGTTTTACCGTCAGGGCACATGGACCCGCAACATGTACACGCAGCTCAACGGCATGGCCGACGACGGTGTGAGCTACGCAGGATGGAGCGAGCTGGCCGAATATTCAAAATTCATCTTCACCAACTATAATTTCAGCGAATTCAACACCAAGGCGTGGAAGGAGCATTATGTGGCGGTGAACCGTGCCAACCAGGTGCTTGACCACATCGACGATATCCCGTTCGCAGACGAGAAACACCGCCTCGATGTGAAGGCACAGGCACAGTTTCTGCGCGCGTTCTACTACTATTATCTCACCAACATTTGGGAGAACGTGCCGGTGTGCCTGAAAACCTCCTCTGCGTCTGACTATCCCGAGCAGGGTGATCCCGACCGCCTCTTCACTCTCATAGAGGAGGATCTGGAGACCGCCATACCCAACCTGCCGCTGAGCCGCTCCGATACGGACTACGGGCGTCCCACACGCGGATCGGCCTACGCACTTCTGGCCAAGACATACGCGCAGCATAAGAAATGGACCGATGCCGCCCGGTGTCTCGACTGGATCATCGAGGGGGAGGGGAAGGCGCTGTATGATCTTGTGGACGACTACGGCGACAACTTCCGCGAATCCACCGAGAACAACCGCGAGTCGCTTTACGAGATACAGTTCTCCATGGTGATGGGTACGATCGGCTACGACGGCACCGACAATTACCAGTCGCCCGACGCACAGCTCGGCACCCAGATAGAGATCAACCAGAGTCCTTCCGGCATAGGATGGAACAACATCGAGGCCAACCGCTGGCTTGTGGACTATTTCAAACGTGAGAAGACTGTCGACGGCAAAAACGATCCCCGTCTGTACTACACACTCTTCTACCGCGAGGCGGCCGAGGATTTCCCCGACGGCGACAACCGCATCTACAAATGGAGTTCATGGAACGAAGGGTGGGGCAACCGCGTGTTCATACGCAAATACTCTACCGATACCCATGTGAACGATATCTATTACTGGAACGGCAACAATTTCCGTTCGCTGCGTCTGGCTGACATGCTTCTGCTGTATGCCGAGGTGCTCAACGAGCTGAGCGGACCCTCCGACAAGGCTGTAGGCTACATCGACCGCGTGCGCACACGCGCCGGGCTTCCCGCACTTGCAAGCAGCGGATATTACAGCCTGACATCGGTCAAAGGATCGAGAGACGCTTTCCGCGACCATATCAAGATAGAGCGTGCCCTGGAGCTTGCATGCGAGTGTGTGCGTTGGTTCGACCTCAAGCGATGGGGGATAGACGAAAAGGCCCTTACCGAGCTGAAGAGCCGCGACGCCGACTTCAACAACTTCGTGATCGGGCGCAGCATACGTGTGCCTATCCCGCAGACCGATGTCGACAACAACCCCAATCTTTCCCAGAATCCCAATTATTAAAATCAGAATCAGCGATGTTAAAGTCACGTTATAATATAATGGCTCTCGCCGCGCTGGCACTGTCGGCCGTATCGTGCGGCGACGACGAGCACATGCTTTACTCCGATCCCAATGAGTTCGCGCTTAATCCGGTGGCCATAGTGGCCGATGCCAACGGCGGCACATATGATCTTGTTGTCACCGGCACAGGAGAATGGAAAGCACGCATGGCCGAGACCAATACCGCTACCGAAGGGTGGTGCGTGCTCAGCCAGGAAACGGGTGTGGGTCAGACCACGGTAAAGATACAGGTAACCCCGAGCGGCTCTTTTACCAAACGCCGCGACATGCTCATGGAGTTTACTTCCGGCGGACGCCCGCTGAAGTGCCGTCTGGTGCAGGGCACGCAGGTGCTCGGCGAGAAGGAGGTGCTCATAAACGGCAATGTGTGGTCTACGGTCAATATTGACGAGCCGGGCACTTTCTGCCAGTCGCCCGACGAGATAGGCAAGCTATACCAGTTCAACCGTAACAGACCGTGGGATTTCGTGGATAATCCCGAGGGATGGAGTTCGGCATACACCAACGACGGCACCGACTGGCTTCCCGAAAACGATCCCTCTCCGGAAGGATGGCGTGTGCCCACGGCACAGGAGATGGTGGCTCTCTGGGAGATAGGGGCTACATGGGTTCCCAAGAGCCAGACAGGTTTCAGCCGAAACGGTATTGTGGTCGGTGTGGATGAGGCCACAGCCGCTATGGTGACCAAGGAGAACCACCGTGCCCTCGGCGCCCTGTTCCTTCCGCAGAGCGGATGGTTGAATTCCGACGGCGTATTGGACCGCACATGGCTTGTGGCAGTGCGCACTGCAACCTCGTTGAGTGCCACACACGGTGGCATGAGCCTCGGCGATTCGGGAGGTTACCGCGATACATGGGGATGGGGCGACGGCCAAAAAGAGCGTGCCGCCATGATACGTCCCGTAAAGATTCTTCAGGTTGAGGATTAAAATTCTCTTAACTGACTGCTTATGAAAACAGGAGGATTGAGTATACTCTGCTCCCTCTGCGCCGCTTTCTCCATAGCGGGCGGCGCAGCAGGGGAGCTTCCCCGGGTAGTGCCGCAGGTGGGCTATGAACTGAGCGGGGGAGCGGGACATTACGATTACGCGCCGAGTTTCATCACCGACAGATACGGAATTGTCTATGGTTATCTGTGCGAGAACCGCGATCCTTTCGAGATTGTGGATTACATATACCTCTACAAAGGCATACCCACGGTACAGGGAATGAAATGGCAACCTGGCACCGAGGTCATAGAGCCGTCGCGCACCGGATGGGACGACTGCCATATATGCGATCCTGACGTGCGGGAGTTCCATACCACATGGAAAGGGAAAGAGCACAAATGGATTATGACCTATCTGGGTGTGGACCAGTGGGACTGCAACCACAACCAGATCGGTATAGCGCTCTCCGACAACATCGAGGGGCCATGGGAGAAATTTCCCGCGCCTGTCGTGCCATATGAGGGGCGTGACCGGTGGGGTACCGGCCAGAGCACTTCGGTGGTGCTAAATGACAGCACCATAGCGCTGTTCTATCACTCCACTACCGACAACGGGCCTTTCGCCATGAGGATGGTGGATCTGCGCGATCTCGACAACATAGATATCGGCCGGGAATATGCGGTGCCGTTTCTTTCCGCCAATACTTATGTGGCGGTCAGCGACAACTGGATCTATACCGTGTCGGAGGAGCGGTCGGAGAACTACGAGAAGATCCCCACATGGGTGGGAGATCTCTGTGTGGTCCGCTGCAAGCCCCGGTCAGGAGACCTGGTGGCCGATATGACCTCTCCGGTAAATGAATGGATAGAGATAGGGCGTGTCACTCCCGAGCTGAGCGGTTTCCCGAGAAACCATAATCCCGGTTTCCTGACCGATTCCCGCGGATGGGTGCCGACAGAGGATTCACTGACGGTGTATTTCACACCCGCTGTTACCGGCGACGACTGGCTCTGGTCATACGACCTGTATTCGGCGGTATTCGATCTCGGCGCATTCAACCGGGAGAGGGACAGGAAATTCAAAAATAGGAAATAAGGAAAACTTTGGGACATGACGTGCGCCGGCAACGGTGCCCGTCTGTTCCGTAAACAGTCAATTAGATTCAGACACTAAAAAACAGATAAGGAAATGGATTTTATCAGAATCACCCTGGCGGCCGGAGCGCTTGCCATGCTCGGAGCGTGCGGCAACAGACAGGCTGCTGTTGAGGAAGCGGCTGCAGAGCCGATGAGAGTTATTTTCGAGACAGACATGGGCAACGACGTGGACGACGCCCTGGCTCTGGATATGCTTATGAAGTATGCGGAGGAGGGAAAAATAGACCTGATCGGCATATCCACCAACAAGCGCAACGAGGGGTCGGTGGAGTATCTCGACGCGCTCACCACCTGGTATGGTGTGCCTGAGATCCCCCTGGGGCGTGTTGTCGACGGGAAACCGTGCGACGATGCTGTAAACTATGCCCTCGAGGTGGTGAAGATGCAGGACGCCGATGGGAAACCGCTGTTCGCGCGCTCGCATGACACCGACGGTTTCGTGGTGCCGAGTGTGGAGATGTACCGCCGTCTGCTGGCTGCGCAGCCCGATTCGTCGGTCACGGTGATTTCGGTGGGCTTCTCCACCAATCTCGCCCAGCTGCTTGACTCCAGGGCCGACGCCATATCCCCCCTGTCCGGAAAGGATCTGGTGGCGAAGAAAGTGAAAAATCTTGTGACCATGGCGGGTTGCTTTACCGCCAATGAGGAGGCCGACAGCCTGGTGCGCATGCCCGAATACAACGTGGTGCGCGACATAGAGGGTGCACGCAAAGTCTTTTCAGAGTGGCCCACGCCGGTTGTGACCTCCCCCTGGGAGCTTGGCAACGGCATATGCTTCCCCGCCACCTCTATCGACAGCGATTTCACCCGTGAGGTGCCAAATCCTGTCGCTTTGGCTTACAAGGCATACCTCCCCATGCCCTACGACCGTCCTACCTGGGATCTTACCTCCGTGCTGTATGCCGTGGAGGGTCCTGACGGCTACTTCACTCTTTCCGAGCCGGGCGACATAGAGGTGGATGCCCGTGGAGGCACACGTTTCATACCCCGTGCCGACGGCACGCGCCGCTATATGATGTCAGACTCCGTGCAGAGCGCTGCCATTCTGAGCCGTTTTGTGGAAATGATACCTTTCGTACCATCCAGATAAGTAATTTTCATGACTTACTTATGAAAAGAAGAAAAAGTTTTGCCCTTTTCATACCCCTCCTTCTGGCCTCATGTGCGCAGGGGGAGGGGGATTCTCCGGAACCGGTACCGCCGACTGACCCCGTGACGCCGGGTGTCTCCGAGGGGTACCGGTTTGTCTCTAAGGAGAGGATTTTCGGGTTCACCATGCAGAACCGCTATGCATATTGCCCGAGCGCCCTTGTGCTTGCCGACGGCAGTACCTCCATATTCTTCTGCGGTAACCCTGTGGCCGGTGTTATGACCGACAATATCTATCACTTCACCCTTTCGCCGGGGATGGAGCGCACGGCTCCGGTGAGCGTGCTGCAGCCGGGTGCCGCAGACCGGTGGGATAATCAGCACACATGCGATCCGTCGGTGATAAAGGGGAAGTTCCGTTTCGAAGGTGTTGACTACACCTATGCCATGTTTTATCTCGGATGCACCGTGGAGCATTATTTCAATGAGATAGGCGTGGCTTTCTCAAACGATCTCAATGCCCGGCAATGGGTGAAATATCCCATTCCGCTGATCAGGAAGACATGGGACTACGACGGAGACCAGACCTGTGGCGCCGGTCTGTCGTGGGGAGTGGGACAGCCATCCGCCATATCCCTCGACAAGGGGGGAAAGGTGCTCCTGTCATACACCATAGGCGATATCGACGGCACCAGGGTGGTGGTGTGTGAGGCAGACATGGCAGACATGGCGCAAATGAGCATCGGCACACCGCTGACCATATCGCGCGCCGGCCTGCTGAATATCGGCGGAACCGCACTCGATTATACCTGTAATTCCGACATAGCGCTCGATGTGGCGTCCAATTCCATAGTCATGGTGAGACCCGTGCAGCCTCATCCGGCGGAATACCCCGCCTATATCAACGAGGCTCTCGAGATCGACCGGATCGGCCTTGACGCTTTCCGCAATGGTGTCGGCACATGGGAACCGCTGATCCGCATCACTCCCGCGGATACCGGTTTCCCGCGCAACCACAATGCGGCGATTGCCCGCGATGAATACGGCCGCCTCCATGACAGCGACCGTCTCACCGTCTACTACACCGTATCGAAAGCCACCCCCGACGTGGCCCCTGCCCCCGACTCACACGCCGAATGGACCTACGATATCTGGCGTGCGGAGATAGGGAAATAGAAAATAGAAGTAAGAAGTAAGAGCGGAAGAAGTCTAGCAAGAATACTTTGGTTCCGGTATACAGGAAATTGAGAAATTAAGAAATTAGGAAATTGAGAAGAGATTTGATATCTCTGATTCCTCTGATATCTC
>CADFRV010000056.1 GCA_902836725.1 Muribaculaceae bacterium | reverse complement strand
GCCTGTTCATGGCGCCACTCGGCAATCTTGGCCTCATGCCCTGACAGAAGTATGTCGGGCACCCGCCACCCTTTGTATTCGGCCGGCCGCGTATAATCAGGGGCGGAGAGCAGGCTGTCCTGGAATGAATCGGAGAGTGCGCTCTGCTCGTCTCCTATGGCTCCGGGAATGAGGCGCACCAGGGCGTCGGAAATTATTATTGCCGGCAGTTCGCCTCCGGTGAGCACATAGTCGCCTATCGAGATCTCTTTTGTTATAAGGTGCTCGCGCACGCGGTAATCCACCCCCTTGTAATGGCCGCAGAGTATTATGATGTTGTTCATCAGCGACATGCGGTTGGCCATAGGCTGGTCGAACCTCTCACCGTCGGGCGATGTGAAAATCACCTCGTCATATTCCCTCTGTTCTTTCAGCGAGGAGATGCAGCGGTCTATCGGCTCCACCTGCATCACCATGCCGGCTTCCCCTCCGAAAGGGTAGTCGTCCACCTTGCGGTGCTTGTTTGTGGTGTAGTCGCGCAGGTTATGTATATGAAATTCCACAAGCCCCTTGTTCTGTGCTCTCTGTAGTATGGAGCAGCCGAGGGGTGAATCGAACATTTCGGGTAGTACGGTAAGTATGTCTATGCGCATTTGTAATACGTTTGGGTTTTCTTGTGCAGTGGTATAGGTATTGTAGTCTTCAGAGCATCTTGTCCTGCTGTAGTATCTGGAGCGCGAGAGTGCCCCTGTAGATGTTCCCTCCCACCGAGGGGCCGGCTATCCTGTCGGCAGGCCATGAGGCTATGTCGGCGATGCATACGGTTTTGCCGAGTATCCGGTTCCAGGTCCAGATCTCCCCGAGCGCCAGCAGCGGCTGGGGATCCCTGATAAGCAGGAAGATGGGAGCGGGACTGTCTGTCTCGTCCGACTGGTGCTTCCCCGGGTGCATGTGACGGTAGAGACTTCTTTCCGGCGTCTGTTCCGGATACATTTCCGCAAGCTGTGTCTCATGTATGATTTTCAGCTCTTTCCCTAAGGTAGGATGCATATGCGGGAACAGGTTCACCACCATCTTCTCCGTGTCCACGAGCAGATGGTGGAGCTTGCGGGCGTATGTGGCGAGGAGTTTTTCTCCTCCATCCACGGTGTCGACGGCCTGCTGCCATGCCCATGCGGCGATGTGGGGGGCAGAGGTGCTGTTTTCCGGCAGATCGGGGCGCAGGGCGTTCATTATGGTGTATACGCCGAAGCCGGGGGCTATGTCGTAGCGGGCGAGCTGTCCGCGCAGCCACACGTCGAGCGAGCCTACTATCTCCACCGTCTGGTCGGCTCCCTTGAGCCTGATGACGGCGCCGGGAAACCGGCGGTCGAGCAGGGGGGAGTCGGTAGGCAGGTACATGGGTGCGGTCACACGCCTCAGCGACAGTATTTCGGTAAGGCGCGGCTCAAGGAACCGTTTTATCTCTGTGAGCGCTATTTCCGCGGTCTCGTGGAGCAGGCGGGGCTTTATCTGCATGGCATCGTGGTTGTGGGTGATCAGAATTTCCATCCGAACCCTATCGCGCCGGTGATCCCCTGCGAGGGCACGGCGACGGCGTGGTATGCCTTGTCGTTGAGTATGTTCTCAACTCGCGCGAATACGCTGAAGGCGTCCGTGATGGTATAAGAGGCTCCTACGTTGAGCAGATTGCGGTTTTTGAGATCGAATTCCCCGCGGGGGGTATCTGGTGCGTCGGCCGACATGAGTGTCATGCGGCGGTGGAGCGCCATGGTGTAGCCGAGGTCTATGGTGAGCTGTGATATTGGGCGTATGCTCACCGATGCTGTCAGGCGGCTGCGCGAACGGTCGAGCCAGTTGAACCATGCCCGGTCGCGGTCGTTGGCGAGGAGTGTCTCGAATCCGGCCTCAAGCGATACGATGGAACGGTAGTCCCATGTGGCGTGCACACCCGCTTTCCATGAGCGGAGATCATGCGGGTTGAAAAGTATCTGCATTGTCTCCTCCTCGAAGGCTGGCATCAGCCATGAGTTGGCGGCTGCATATGCCACATCAAGTGTAAGGGCGGCTCCCTTGAACGGACCGATGCGCAGGCCAAGCTCCCCTTTGACAGGTATTCCGGAGTTGCGGTAGGCCATCAGGGGCGACACATAGGGGGTGAATTCGCTGAGTTCCTGCAGGCGGTTCATGTGCTCGCCGCCGTCGATGCGGAGCCATGCGCCGAATCCGCTGGCCGGATTGAGGCCGAAGAGGATGTCAGGAGCCACATGCACGGCCTTGCCCGAGTTTACGGAAAGATCCACCCGCACTCCGGCCTTGAGGCTGACTAACCCTCCCACGGGGGAGTAGCGGTAATAGGGGGCGAGAGTTACCAGTCCGATGGTCTTGGCCTCTGCGTCGGCGTATGCCCGGGCGTCTTTGGCGGTAGCTCCCTCAAGGACCGATACAGACCGGTCGCGGAAATGGTTGTAGTGCGCGAAGTCTCCCGACAGCTCTACGCCGGCTCTGTGGTCGTCGCCTATGGTCTGTGATGCGCCGAACGCCGCCGCGAAACTGCTTTCATGCACCGGAGCCACTTCAAAATTGCCGGTGCTGTAGCCGGGTGCGGCGAACGCATTCACGGCAACGGGTGTTTTCGTGAAATTGAAGATGCCGAATTTCAGGTTGGCATGATATTTCAGGCCTGTGGTGTTGTGGCCGTTCCATCCTGCGCCGATGTTCCATTTCAGTGTGCCTTGTCCGGTCTTGATCCTGTCTGACACGTCCGACACGCTGTTTTCAAGAAGCGCGTCGAGGTTGTCGTAACCGCGGTATGCGAAATCTGTGGATACTGAGAGTATTCCCGCTTCCCCGATATGCTGGGCGAAGTTCACTCCGAGTGCGCCATACAGCTGTTTGTATGTGATCTTCTCAAGGTCGGCATATGGGCTTTTCTTGTAGGAGAGGTTGTTGAACTGCCCCCACACGTTGAGGTTGGTGCGGTCCGATGCCACGGCGGCATATCCGGCGGATACACCCACGGTAGCCGCGGGGAAGTATCCGGCGTCGAGATATCCCCGGTAGGGTGTCTGCGCGATGGCGGCTGTGGTAGTGGCCGGCGACAGTATGTCGAGCCCGGGAGTGAGCGCGCTCGGGGCCGTATGGTCCATGAAACGCAGGTCTGTGGCCGACGTGTTGATGGTAAGCGCTTTGGGGAAGATGTCGAGCCTGGATGCGGCGCGCACTTCAGGCACAATCTCGCGCTCGATTGTAATCTCTTTGTTGAGCTGCGCGTTGGCTACGCTCCCTGCTGTTGCCGCCAGTATGGCGGCTGTCAATATGTTGTATCGCAAAACTTGATTGAATTAGCTGGTTGTTGGGGTAGGTTAGTTGCCGCTGTGTCGCTCGTCGATCATGCGGAATATGTCGGGCTCGGAGCCGGGATAATTCTCTTTGAGCGAGCGCAGGTATTCGTCAGCCTCGAAGGTTTCCCCTTTGGCGCGCAGTATGTCGCTCAGGAGTATGAATCCTCTGGCGAGCCAGTAGTCGTGGGGCGGGTTGGCGTCAATGAGTGCGTTGATCTCTTTGAGCGCTTTGTCGTTCTGCCCCTTGTCGAAATGGTACTGGGCGAGATAGAGGGCGCTCTTGGTGCCGTTGAGTGTCTCGGGATCTTTCGCAAGTTTTTCCCATATCTCCACGGCCTCTTCTCCCTTGCCGGTAGCGTTGAGGGCAAGCGCCTTGGTGAAGGCCACCTCGGCCTGTTCGGATGCTCCCAGAGCCGACGAGCCGAGAAGAAGGTCGGCCATCTCGAGTGCGGTGGTGTAGTCTGTCATGTCGCGGCTCACCTGCATTATCCCCATGCGTGCCTTGTTGAGCGAGTGTGCCGATGAGGCTTTCTGCTCGAGGGCGCGGTATGAGAGGAGCGCCGCTTCGGCATCCCCTTTAGCCAGTTCAGCCTCGGCCTTGATGGTGAGTGCGTCCACGGCCTGGGGGGAGTCGGGGAAGCGCTCCACCACTTCTGTGGCGAGGCGCAGGGCGTCGGCCTCCCTGCCGCTCTCTTTGGCCTTTTCAGCGCTCTGCAGGGTAAGCTCGGCCAGTTCGGCGGTCTCTATGCGGGGTGCGTCGGGCACACGTTCCATAAGCGATACATATTCGTCGATGCGCCCTTCGTCGGCATACAGCTGCTTGAGGTCTTCGGCTGCCACACGCGCCTGTTCCGAGGAGGGATACATCTCCACCACTTTGCGGTAGTGGTCGATGGCGCGGCTGCGGTTGCCGCTGTTTAGGTATGTGATGGCGAGCATCAGCTGTCCCTGGCGTCCCTGGTCGGTGGAGGGGTAGCGGCTCACAAGTGCTGTATATGTCTCCACGGCGCGTCCCTCCTGGCCGAGTTCGCCATAGCTCTCGCCGATTTCGAGGAGGGCTGTAGGCACGAGCGGCGAGCCGGGGAATTCTGTCATCAGTTCGTTGAGGGTCTCGATCTTACCCTCGTAGTCGCGTGTCAGACCTTTCATTATGCCCTGCTGGTACACTGGGTAGTCGCCTCCCTGGGGATTCGCTTCGTATGCCTCGCGGTAGTTTTCGGCGGCCTCGGTGAAGTTGCGGGTATAGTAGTCGCAGTCGGCCAGACGGTTCCATGCGTCGGCTATCATATGTTTCTCGGCGCCGGCGGGCTGTTTCAGGAATTTGCGGAAATCGCTTTTGGCATCCTTGAAATCTTTCAGCGCGAAGCGGGCGTATCCCAAGTCGTAATATGCGAGCGCCCGGTTGCGTGGTGAGCCTGATGACTGGCGCAGGTAGCTGTTGTAGCTCTTTACGGCGTCGGCATACTCGGCGAGTTTATACTGGCATTCTCCCATCCAGAGGGTGGCCTCGGCGGCTACCTCGGGGCTTAGGCGCTCCATGCGGGAGGCTTCTCTCAGATGGCCGAGTGCGGCGCGGGGCTGCGAGCGCTGCAGCTCGCGGGTGCCGAGCGAATAGAGCACCATCTGTTTGATGGCGAGCACGGCGTCGCTTGGGTGCTGCACTTTGTCGACGGCCTCGAGCGCCGCCTCGTAATTGTTGTCGGTCATGTAGCCTTTCACGAGGTAGTCGGCCACGAGAGGCACATACTCCGAATTCGGGAAACGCTCGAGGAATTCCTCAAGCAGTCCGGCGGAATTGCCGAACGGTGTTTTCCCACCCTGCATGCGTGCTATGGCGAGGTTGTAGAGGGCGGCTTCCTGCACTTTGGGGTCTCCGCCTGTATGGTTGGCCTTTTCAAAAGCCATTGCCGCGGCGTTGAAATTGTCGAGATGCATGTAACTCTGTCCGATGAACAGGTATGCGCTCTGCCCCATGACGTCGCGGTCTTCAGTGACGGGGGTAAGGCGCTCGATTGCCTCTTTCCAGCGTCCCTGGTTGTAGTCTTCCACACCGAGGATGTAGAGCGCCGAGATGCGTGGCGAGGGGCATATTGCCGCATAGCGGTCGAGGTATTCCAAGGCTTCTTTCGCCTTTCCCTGCTCATAGAGCGATTCGCCTGCCACACGCAGGGCCTCGTACTCGAATTCAGGCTCCACTCCCTGCAGGGCTGCAACGCGCCGGGCCAGTGTGGCGGCCTGCTTATAATCTTTGCGCATATAGGCTATCTGCGCGAGATAGTAGTCGGCCATTGCCGCGGGCATCCCTGCGGTGCGGTCCACAGCTTCAAAATCGCGGCGTGCGTCGGCGTATTCCCCTTTCACATAGGAGATATAGCCCAGATAGAAGCGGGCGTCGTTGGCGAGGGGGGTGCCGGTGAGCGACTCGAACATGGAGCGTGCCCTGTCGAACTGCGCCGCTTTCAGCAGGCAATATCCCATATGCAGCGTGTGGTCTTCCACCGCCGAGGGGTTCAGTGCCTCAGTATCCACCAAAATGTATGCCCTGAGGGCGGCGTTCCACTCTCCGCGGTCGTAAAGAATGTCGCCGATGGCGAGCATGGCGAGTTCACGGCGAGGGGATGCGGGATAATTGTCGATGAAATCTTCCACGGCTCCCATCGCGTCTGTGCCTGGTATGGCGAGGGAGGCCACGGTGTTGTCCCACAGCACACCTTCCCTTCCCTCCCCCTCGGGGAGCAGCCGGAGTGCCTGTGTGTATTGGTCGACAGCCCCGCGGACATTGGCGTCGTTGGCCATCATGTTTCCGCGTGCTGCATATCCTCTCGCGTCGGGCAGGACAGCGCTTTGCGAACCTGCGGGGAAGAGCATCGTCTGCCCGCACATACATATGGCGCCTGTCAACGCTGTGCCGAGCGCCAAGGCGCGTCCGGCGTATCCTATTTTGTTTCTCATTATATAGTCACTGTAGTGGTGGTCTGGCCTAAAGCCTATTCTCATGCAAAGTTAAGAAATTACACCATAACCACCATCTGTGCGACGCAGTTTTTCATTGGCCGCGGACGAACAAATGCAATATCGGCCATGTTCTATAACAAGAGGGCATGAGCGGCCGGAAAGCGTGTTCCTGCGCCCGTTTCGTCCCCTCGTTGTTTTAGTAACAGATTAACAATCCGGATATCTTATGAAAAATATAAAAGGAACCCGCACGGAGCAGAATCTGCTGAAATCGTTTGCCGGTGAATCACAGGCACGTAACCGTTATTCCATTTTTGCAGATGTGGCCCGTCAGGAAGGCTACGAACAGATTGCGGCTATTTTTATGGAGACGGCCGAACAGGAATTCGCGCATGCGAAAATGTTTTTCTCTTATCTTGACGAAGGTATGCTCGAGATTACCGCTGCATATCCTGCCGGTCCCGTGGGTGATACCGCACGCAATCTGCGCGAGGCTGCGATGGGGGAGCATGAAGAGTGGTCGGCCATGTATGTGGAGTTCGCGCAGGTAGCGCGTGAGGAGGGGTTCACATCCATCGCCAACCTGTTTGCCAACGTGGCTATCGTGGAGCAGGCGCATGAGGCGCGATACCTCAAGCTCCTCGCCCGTCTCGAAGCCGGCCAGACCTTCTCCGATCCCGATGCCACCACCCAGTGGCAGTGCCGCTATTGCGGTTATATCCATGTCGGCAAAGACGCTCCCAAAGCATGTCCTATCTGCCGCAAGCCGCAGGGTTATTTCCAGCGTCGCGTGGAAAACTACTGATCCCCTCTGTAATCGCAGGCGGGGCACCCGTCCGCACCATTCTTCCCGGATATTATACACCCCGCGAACCTTTCAGTGAGGCTCGCGCGGTAGTATTGTTTGGTCCTGTTAGTATTGCAGTCAGGCTTCGGCCGGTTATTTCTCCAACTGCTCCATGAGCTGTCTCATGGCATCCATGGTCGAGGCTTCGGCGGCGTTCTCCAGTATCTGGCGGGATGGCGCGGGAAACGCATACACAGTGTCCCCTTCAAGTACGATCCGGTCTATCGGCATGCCTGCACGTTTCGCAATTTCCGTGACACTCAGAGAGGGAAGACTGTTTACCGGTATCCTTTTCACTTCCTCTCCCAGAAAACGGGTATAGTTTCTTGCATTGATGTCAAGATAGGGACGGTCGCCGACAAAATAGAGTGTTATTGACGAGATTTCTTCGGGAGTGAGCGTCTTGACCATATCGGCGCTTCTCTGAATTCCGTCTACATAGATGCGTGTGTCGGCGGGATAGGTCTGGAAGTTGTCAATCACGATATCGGTATTGTCGGGGATTGCCTTGATTTCCGGTTGCCACTTCTGTTCGGCATCCATTTGCGCTGTATATGCGGTGTTTTCCGCATCCGGATCGGCAAGGGTTTCCGCCACAAGTTTCCGGCCGTTGTCCTCGCCGGTCACCGACATGAGCAGTGATGCGGGTATGCGGTCAAATTCGGCACGTGTGGCCTGTTCTCCGTCTACTACGAATTTGTCGGCATTAGGGAAGAGCTGATAGATATATTCCTTTTTCGCGGCAATATACCGGTTGGCATCGTGTTGCATCACATAACACGGCTCGCTGTCTGACATAGAGGATGAAGACATCCTGTCAAGTGTCATAAACAGGCTTGAGTCAAGCGTCTCCGGGGTGGGGGCAGCACCGGTTATAACAAACATGTTGATGTAAGGTCTTGTCTTTGGCAACGTATCGCCCGCAGCTATCAGAGCGTCAATTCGCTGTATGGCGGCCGATGGCTTGTGTACACATGAACCGAGAGATGCGATGGCAAGAAGTGCGCCTAATGGCAGCAGTGTAATTTTCATGGTTATAAATTTTGAAATTGAAAATGCAACTTTAGAGACGGCTATCACAGGTTTGCGCAAAGGTACTAAAGTTTCTTGAGGGCGTCTGCGAGGGATGAGAGGGGGAGTGTGGCAAGCCAGACAGCATTATCGTTTTTCTGTCCAGTAATATTGTTCATGATTTTTGCAGGAACTCCAAAAATCAGGTTGTCTTGCCAGATGGCGGTTGGCCATGAGCAGAATTTCTCTCCGTTGACATCAAGTGATATTCCCCACTTGCCCTCAGTCCCTTTGCGGCTATACAGCAGTTTCCCGGATTTGCAATCAAAAATGGTGTGATAAGCGTTGGCGCCATGCTCAAAACGGCAGAAAAGGAAATCGCCGAATTTATTTATATGCGTCAGATAGATATACGGTTCCATCGCTTTATAATATTCCATGACATTGCCAATTCTCTTCATTGTAATATCTTCCGGCAATTTTTTATCTCCGAAATCCAATGCCACAATGGGGTTTACATCAAGAGCCGACGACACATTGTATAGCGTATCGCTGGTGAATATGCAGGAATTGAATTCGTTGCCGTCGCTCTGGAGTGGACAGTCGATTAAGAAATAATCCTCTTGCGGCTCTATGGCTACAGGAAACATCACCGAGTCGGTTTTTTCGAACCGTTTGTTGAGTATGTACAGGTAAAACTGTCCGCCATCAAATCCAATTGAGTTGGTGGCGAGAAATGTACTGTCGGTATAAAATTTAACGTCACCGAATGAATCGTGTGTCAGTATTGTCTGCTCCGGTTTATTATTTGCATCATATTGCCGGAAGGTTGTGGTTCTGTTTCTTCACAACCCAGAGATTATCGTCATCTCCGGAGAACACAGCGTTGCTGACATTTTTCATGTCATCGCCGACTGATACATTTGCGAGAAGTTCCCCCGATGGTATCTCAAAAAGGAGAGCCGCGTCATTTGTGGATACCACCATACGGTTCCCGTTTATTTCATTTATCGCGAATTCTTCTGAAAGTATTTCTTCAGCGTTTTTCAGTTCAAATATCCGGTCGGTTGCCAGATTGCAACTGAGCACGTCATCGTCTCTGTCAAGGCACTCTGTAAATTTACAATCTACAAGCACTGGCGCATCGGCCGCATCTGTTTCTTTAGAAAGTTTGTTGGCGCAGCCACCCAGTACCGTAAGGCATAATGCCCCGATACATCCCTTTATTAAACAGTTGATTTCCATGGTTTAAGTTTTTTAGTTCTGCAAAGATAATGAAATTGTTGAAGTCATTATGTCTACAGATTCAAGGACTGATGTTAAAAAACTAAAAAACAAAACGCATGGCTGCAGGCGTATCCCCTTTTCGGTCAAACACAGATAATGCACGCCCTGAATGACGCGGATTATTCAATTATTTTTCCGGTGATTCTCAGGAAAAAAGGCTGAAATTTAATATTCCCTACAAAATCTATTTTGCATTCAAATTCCTTTTTCGGCTTTTTGGCGATGAATTTAACCTTAAGTATTGAGGATGTGTGAGGCTCAATGACATTTGATGGTTTTAAAGTGAATGAAACGCAATCGCATGTCGGCCTGAACGAGAGAAGGCATCTGTTGTCGGATATATTACCTACGTTGAACTCCTGCACAATGGTATCGCCGACATGAACAGTGCCCAACTCCATATATGCCGGCATCATAATCAGTTGGGCCGGTACAAAGGTCCACTCGGCAGCAGTTGCATTCGATGTTTTTGAACTGTTGTTTTCTTTATTGCTTGCCGAGATTGACGGACACAGCGTTATGCACAATATTATGTAAGCGAGTTTTTTAAGCATGGTCGTAATCATTGTGGCTATCAGCTTTCTTTTAGGTGATTAAAGAAAATGACGGGGTTGGACTTTTCCATTCTGAAAGCGGGCTAATCCCATTTTTTCTCTCGTTGATTTTCCATATTAATTATGTGGCGTTAAAATTAACGATAATTCTGGAAATAATCAACTTATTATTCCTGCCCGCTAAAACCGGAATACAACAATCTATCTTCAATCTACCATATCTTTTCATCAACATGAGGTTGCCATATCGCGCCGCCGGGGGCGGCCAGCGGGGAAAATATTTATTATCCGCCTTTTCCTGACCCTTCCCCAAAGCGGTTATTTCTGGGGGGGACGGCGTAAAAAAACGGCGTTTTTTATTTACCTTTGCAGACAATCAAAACAGATCCTGAATAACCGAATATAAGTATGAACCGATTATTGTCATTATTTGTAGGCTGTGGCATCGCTCTCGGGGCTACCGCACAGTCTTCGCCATACAAGGGCGTGGCGTTGAACGACCTTATAAACGGCGACTATTACCTGTATAATGTGGAGAGCGGCCTCTGGCTTGGCGACAATTATACAAACACACAGCGTTACACCTCGCGCGCCGAGCTTGGCAAGAGGGGCATAGACGTGGGTGTGAAACGTAACGGCAGCGGCTGGCAACTGGATCCCAAACTGGGACACAACCACTCCATCAATGCCGGAAACCTGTATATGGATACCGGGGAGGCGGTGACCGTATGGACCCTCGCGCCCGCTGACGGCGACACGGCCAACGGCGTGAAGATCACCTGCGGGGAGTATACCCTCGGGGCAGACGGCAACGGCATGATCACCAACAAGGCTACCGACAGCGACACATGGCAGATTGTGACCAGAATGGAGCGTATGGCGGTGGATACGCGCAACGCGTCGGAGACAGCTCCCGCCGATCTCTCATGGGCTGTCTATGGAGCTACTTTCCCTATCGCCGACGAGCGCCGCATGAAGTGGCAGGGTGCATGGGGGAGCAACAGCGTAGGCGGCGACGACCTTTACCATTGCAACCGCGTATGGGAGATGTGGGGCATCAAATGGATGGAGGTGTATCAGGAACTGTCGGGGCTTCCCGACGGAAAGTACGCCGTGAGCGCACAGGCCATATACTCCCCGACCCCAAACAGCGATATAAGCGCAAGCCGTCTTGACGCTTTCCTAAACGGAAGCGAGACAACGAAAGGTTATGTCTTCGCCGGCGACGAACGGGTGCCGATGGTGAATATCTACACTCTTGCCGCCGACGCAGCGCGGGACAGATACAATACCAAGAAACTTGACAACAACAGTTATATGCCCGACGGGGTGCAGCAGATTGCGAACCACATGTTTGACGGGCGCGGACTGACAGAGCAGGCGGTGGCTACCGTAACAGACGGACGGCTGCGCCTGGGGGTGGGTGTGGAAGGTGGAGCCGGACAATCCTGGATTCTGTTTGACAACTTCAACCTGTTCTATCTCGGCAAGGATTCTTCGCTGCCTGGAGAGGCCGAGGAGAGTGCCACCGTGGCGCAGGTGCAGTACCGCAAGGGTGAGAGGGCACACCTCTGCATTGATTTCAACGGCACTGTCGACATGGCTTTCGAGCATGGGACGGCAGGGAACGTGACCGTGAGCGATGCCGGCGGCAATGTGGTGGCATACGGCACATCGGTGACCAACTGCTACGACAACGAGTGGCACCCCACAAGCGTGCGCCTCACACTTAGCAAGGAGCTTCCCGCAGGGGAGTACACTCTTGATATCCCTGCCAATTCGTTGCTCCTCAAGGAACTGGAATATGGCGTATACAGGCGCGCCCTGAGCTGCCGCTTCGACAGCAGCGTGTCTATGGCGGGTGACGGCGACAACGACGATCCGATGGAGGAACTCTCTGACAACCAGACATATGCCGACGGCGTGCGCATAGCATGGCGCCACAACAGCCAGCGCTATATAGGCGGCGGAAGCTACGGACGTGCCATACGGCTCTCTGACGGCACTTATGTGATGGTCTACAGCACCGGAGGCAGCAACATCGGCGGCGACAACTTCATACGCTGGCAGGATGAACCTTACGGCGACTGGACCGACGCCACAGTATCAATGCCGGGCGACGCATGGCATACCAATAAAAACGCCGAGATCTATGAGCTGAAAGACGGACGCCTCATGTATGCGTGGCTTTACCGTACCAACTACGACAACTCACGCGGACCGAGCAAGATCATGGCGGCATATTCTTCCGACGTCGGAC
>CADFRV010000055.1 GCA_902836725.1 Muribaculaceae bacterium | reverse complement strand
AGCATGACAGCTTTATCGAGCATGACGGTAAAGGGGGAGTGGTAGAGGAGTTCGACGGCAAACTTCTGGTGCAGCAGGAACCCGACGCATCCAGTTTCCCTAACGGCGGCATCCGCAATACTTTCGAAGCCCGCGGATATTCGGCATGGGACATCTCATCGCCGGTATTCATCGTAAACAATACACTTTGCATACCCACCATCTTCATTTCCTATACCGGTGAGGCCCTTGACTTCAAGACCCCTCTGCTGCGTGCGCTCAACGCCGTAGACGAGGCGGCCGCCGCTGTGGCACGTTACTTTGACAAGGACGTGAAACATGTGAATTCCTATCTCGGATGGGAACAGGAGTACTTCCTGGTGGATGAAGCGCTCTACAACGCGCGCCCCGATCTCGTTATGACCGGCCGCACGCTCATGGGACATGAAAGCGCCAAAAACCAGCAGCTCGAGGACCACTATTTCGGAGCCATCCCCTCGCGCGTGGCAGCTTTCATGCTTGATCTCGAGATAGAATGCCACCGTCTTGGAATACCGGCGCGCACACGCCACAACGAGGTGGCACCTAACCAGTTCGAGCTTGCCCCGATCTTTGAGGAGACCAATCTGGCCAACGACCATAACCTGCTTCTGATGTCGGTTATGACCGAAGTTGCCCGCCGTCATAATTTCCGCGTGCTTCTCCATGAGAAACCGTTCGCCGGTATCAACGGTTCGGGCAAGCACAACAACTGGAGCCTCGGGACCGACACAGGCACCCTTCTTTTCGCTCCTGGAAAGACACCGCGCGAGAATCTCCGCTTCATCACATTCGTGGCCAACGTCATGGCTGCCGTATATCACCACAACGGTCTGCTCAAGGCCTCCATCTCGTCGGCTACCAACGCCCATCGTCTGGGTGCCAACGAGGCGCCTCCCGCCATCATCTCCATCTTCACCGGAAAACAGATCGCTGACATTCTGGCAAAACTGGAGACCAGCACCGAGGATGAGCTTATCACTCTCGGCGGCAAGGAGGGGATCGACATGGGTGTGGCCCAGATTCCGGAAATCATGATGGACAACACCGACCGCAACCGCACATCGCCTTTCGCCTTTACCGGCAACCGTTTCGAATTCCGTGCCGTCGGTTCTTCCGCCAACTGCGCGTCAGCCATGATAGCCCTCAACGCCGCCGTGGCCGATCAGCTCAGGCAGTTCAAGGCACGTGTGGACGCCCGTGTGGAGCGTGAGGAATCGCTTTACCACGCCATCCTCGAGGAGGTGAAGAAACTGATCGTGGAGTCGAAGCCTATCCATTTCGACGGCAACGGCTACAGCGATGAATGGAAGGCCGAGGCAGAGGCCCGCGGTCTTGACTGCGAGACTTCCGTACCGAAGATCTTTGACGCATATCTGCGTCCAGAATCTGTGAAGATGTTCGGCGAGACCGGTGTGTTCACCGAGTTCGAGCTTCATGCCCGCAATGAGGTGAAATGGGAAACCTACACCAAGAAAATCCAGATCGAGGCACGTGTGCTCGGCGATCTGGCTCTGAACCATATCCTCCCTGTAGCGACCCGCTACCAGTCGATGCTGGTGGACAATCTGGTGAAACTGAAAACCCTCTTCCCGGTTGCCAAAGGGAACGAGCTTACCGCCCGCGACCTCTCCACGATCGAGCGCATGTCGGAGCATATGGGTGTGATCAAGGAGGAAACCGAGCGTATGGTGAATGCCCGCAAGGCTGCCAACAAGATAGAGAACGAGCGTGAGAAAGCCATCGCATATCATGACAATGTGGTGCCCGCTATGGAGCGTATCCGCTACCATATCGATAAGCTCGAGCTGATGGTCGACAACGAAATGTGGCCATTGCCCAAATACCGCGAAATGCTCTTCATAAGATAACAACCATCAAACGCAAGACCGGGGGACGGAGCCTGCCAGGCAGTCTGCCGGTCTTGCTGTTTCATGCCATTTTAAGAATGGAACAACTCAAACATGAATGCGGGGTGGCGATGATACGCCTCCGCAAGCCGATTGAATATTACAGGCGCAAATACGGCTCCTACTCCTATGCGCTGAACAAGCTCTACCTGCTTATGGAAAAGCAGCACAACCGCGGGCAGGAGGGTGCCGGTGTCGGGGTTGTGAAGATGCATGCGGAGCCGGGACATGAATATGTGTTCCGCGAGCGTGCCCTCGGCACTAATGCCATTACGGAAATATTCTCCAACATACTGCCACAGTTTGAACAGGATCATACCGATGACCTGGCGGCAGACGAGGTGGAGCGCCATTCCCCTTTCATAGGGGAGATATATATGGGGCATCTGCGATATTCAACGACGGGTAAAAGCGGCATATCATATGTGCATCCTTTCCTGCGCCGCAACAACTGGCGGTCGCGCAATCTGCTCATGTGCGGCAACTTCAATATGACCAATGTTGATGAAGTGTTCCGCGCCATAGTGGCAAAAGGGCAGCACCCCCGCATCTACAGCGACACTGTGGTGCTCCTCGAGCAGCTCGGATATGCGCTCGACAAAGAGAACCACCGTCTGTACAGGCAGTTCCGTGACACACTTGAAGAACCGGAACTGGGACGGGCCATCGAGGACAATATCGACATCACCAATGTGCTCGGAAGCGCCACTCAGGACTGGGACGGCGGTTTCGTGATATGTGGCGCGACAGGATCGGGCGACATGTTCGTGCTCCGTGACCGCAACGGCATACGCCCGGCGTTCTATTATATGGACGAAGAGGTGGTGGTGGTGGCTTCGGAACGCCCCGTGATACAGACTGTATTCAATGTGCCGCGTGCATCTGTCAGCGAGCTTGAACCGGGAAGCGCCCTTACAGTAGACAGGAAAGGGAATGTAAATATCGCCGACATACTGGGAAAAGGGGAGAACCGCCGTTGCTCTTTCGAGCGCATATATTTCTCACGCGGCAGCGATGCCGACATATACCGCGAGCGTAAGGAACTCGGGCGCCTTCTTGTGCCGGAAATAGTCAGGGCGGTAAACGGCGATATTGACCACACCGTGCTCTCTTTCATCCCAAACACGGCCGAGGTGGCTTTCATCGGTCTTGTGGACGGGTTCAACAGCTATCTCAACGAAGTGAAGACCTCCGAGCTGCTCAGGATGCAGCAAGAGGGGACAATGACACCGGAGCGTGTGACAAAACTGCTTGACCGCAGACTGCGTGTGGAAAAGGTAGCGATAAAGGATATCAAGTTGCGCACTTTCATCGCCGAGGGAAACTCGCGCAATGATCTTGCGGCGCATGTATATGATGTGACATACGGGTGCATCGAGAACGACCGTGACTATCTTGTGGTGATCGATGACTCCATTGTGCGCGGCACCACTCTGAAACAGTCGATCATCGGTATGCTTGACCGTCTGCATCCCAAGAAAATTGTGATAGTAAGCTCTTCCCCGCAAGTGCGTTATCCCGACTATTACGGCATTGACATGTCGCGTATGAGCGAGTTCATAGCTTTCCGTGCCGCTATCGCATTGCTTAAGGAGAGGGGCATGCAGAGTGTCATAGACGGCGTGTATGCCGACTGTCTGCATCAGATAGAGCTTCCTGCCTCGGAGCAGACAAATGCCGTGAAGGCGATCTATGAACCGTTCACTACCGAAGAGATCTCGCGCAAGATGGTGAAGATGCTCACCCCGGAGGGAACAAAGGCTGAGGTGGAGATCGTATATCAGAGCATCGAAGGGCTTCATAAGGCTGTGGGCACCTGCCCCGGCGACTGGTATTTCTCCGGCGACTATCCTACTCCGGGGGGAAACCGCCTCGTCAACATGTCGTTTGTAAACTACTATGAGGGGAATCCTGACAAACGATCCTGAGGATCCGGGTATGTGCCTCCCGTTTAGGTTGCCATAAATCCGCTGATCCGCCATATGTCAGACGTATAAAAATAAAAAGATGCGGCGTCAGATTTCTTGGTTCTGACGCTGCATCTTTTATCTATTCATTTCGCCCTGCGCGGGGCGATGTACTATGACTTATCAGGGATTCCACTGTGAGGCAACCATGCGGAGGCTGCTGCATCCGATTGTACGGAAGTCAACGAGCTGGTTGAAACGGCAGTTGATGTAGGTAAGAGCCTGGTCAAACGATACATCGAGTGTGGTGAGCTGGTTGTGGTCGCAAAGCAGACGCTGGAGGTAGGTCTGGTTGCTGAGTGTGAGGGTTGTGAGATCGTTGTAAGAGCAATCCACGAAGATGAGCTGCGGGCAATCGTCCACCTGAAGTGAGGTAAGGTCGTTGTAGGAGCAGACAAGGTCAAGAAGCATCGGACAGTTGCGCATGCCGAGTGTGGTCATGTTGTTGTCGGAGCAGATGAACGATGAGAGGGCGGGAAGGCCGCTGACGATGATCGATGAGATCTGGTTGTCGTCCATGTTGATGTTCTCGAGTTTCTCAACTCCCACGAGTGTGATGCCGGTGAGCTTGTTGTAGCCGCAATATAGGTTCTTGAGGTTCGTGCAATACTGGATGTTGAGCTCCTCGAGATGGTTGCCCTGGCAATTCAGGGTTTTGAGTGTCGTGGAGTTTGCCACATTCAGTTCTGCAAGACGGTTATTGCTGATATTGAATGTCTCAAGCATCGGTGTCTCCGAGATGTCAATGTCTGTAATACGGTTCTTATAGATGTTCAGTGTATTGAGCGCGGAGCATCCGGTGAAGCTGAAAGAGGAGATCTTGTTGCGCTGCGCGTCGATGCGTGTGACTGCGGTGGCGCCTTTAAGATCGAGGGAAGTGATAGCGTTTCGTGAAACGTTCAGTTTGGTAAGGGCTGTGAAGCCAGAGAGGTCGAGTGATCCGGCGAGATGTTTGTCGCTCCATTCGATAGCGGTGACATGTCCGTTTTCAACAGTCACTCCTTCCCATGAGGAAGGATTCTTGAGGTCTGTGATTTTAAGGGCCTGTGCGTTTGTAGCGTCTTTTTCACCTGGGAGTGAAAGGAACTGCTGGAGCTGACGCAACTCGTTTTTGTCAATTTTCTGTGCTGATGCCGTCATGCATCCTACCATGACAGCGATCAATAATAGAGCTTTTTTCATATCTAAATAGTTGTTAGAGGTTTTCTGTAATCTTCATTATCTCAGCTTTTATTCTATTAACATTTGCATTTAACAAAAGGTTGAGCCGTGTGTGAAATTCTCGGAAAATTTTTACATTAAGGTTCGGCACAAGGATATGGCAAATACGTTGTCTCCCCCTCATACACGTTTCTGGGGCGTGTATGAGGGGGAGACAATGTGTCGGTTATTTTTGTCGCGGCAGATAAAATTTTTTCTGGATCTGCCGAAAAAAGTAGAAAGAGGGGGAAATTGATGCGGCGGTTGCCGGTATGTTATTGCCGCCCGAAGCGAGCCTTGAGCTCGGAGGATTGCTGCTCGGCAAGTTCCCAGAGAGACATGGCTGTCTCGAGGTCGCGTGTCTTGGTCTGATGCAGTGTGAAGATGTCTCCGTCTGTTTCGCCTGCGGCGATGCGCCGTTCTATTTCGGCGATCTCTTCTTCAGCTGCCGCTACGGCCGCTTCCGCATCCTCCACTTTTTTAGCGGCGCGTTTGAGCATTTTTTCGCGTTCGCGCTGTTCGGCATAGCTCAGGGCGGAAGTGGTATTTTTACCGGTATCGGCATCTGCTTTCCGGGAGGGTGATGCCGCCGGTGTGCCGGTGCCTTTTTTTGCCTCCTTGTCTGCCGGAATGTTTTCACCCGATCCCGGTGATTTGCTGAGTTCAAGCTCCTGCAGTGAGCTGATCTTTTTCTTTTCAAGGAATTCGTATATGCCACCGAGGCATTCCCTGACTTTTCCGCCACCGAATTCATAGACTTTCTCAACAAGGCCGTCGAGAAACTCGCGGTCGTGGCTGACCACTATCACTGTGCCGTTGAAATCCTTGATCGCCTGCTTCAGGATATCCTTGGTCTTCATGTCGAGGTGGTTGGTAGGCTCGTCGAGGATAAGCAGATTCACCGGCTGCAGGAGGAGCTTTATCATGGCCAGACGGGTTTTCTCGCCTCCGGAAAGCACTTTTACCTTCTTGTCCGACGCCTCGCCGCCAAACATGAACGCACCGAGGATGTCGCGTATCTTGGTGCGGATATCTCCGGTGGCCACATGGTCGATGGTGTCGAACACAGTGAGCGATTCGTCGAGGAGCTGCGCCTGGTTCTGGGCGAAATATCCTATCTGCACATTGTGGCCTATTTTCAGAGTGCCGGTATATGGGATCTCACCCATGATACATTTCACTAGGGTGGATTTTCCCTCGCCGTTTTTGCCGACAAAGGCCACTTTCTCGCCGCGGCGTATGGTGAATGTGGCGTTGTCGAATACCTGATGGTCGCCATATGCCTTCCCTACGTTGTCGGCGATGACAGGGTAGTCTCCCGACCGTGGTGCGGGTGGAAAACGGAGCGAGAGGTGCGATGTGTCTGTCTCGTCGATCTCGATGCGCTCTATTTTTGCGAGCTGTTTCATGCGGCTCTGCACCTGCACGGCTTTCGTCGCCTTATACCTGAACCGTTCTATGAAGGCTTCGGTATCGGCTATCTCCTTCTGCTGGTTGAGATACGCGCGTGTCTGCTGTTCTATCCTTTCGCGGCGCAGTTCCACGAATTTGGAGTAGTTGACCGCATAGTCGTATATTTTCCCGCATGAGATCTCTATGGTGCGGTTGGTCACATTGTCGATGAAGGCGCGGTCATGGCTTACAAGCACCACGGCTTTGGCTTTTGTGGCGAGGAACTGCTCAAGCCACTGGATCGACTCTATGTCGAGGTGGTTGGTAGGCTCGTCGAGCAGGAGAAGGTCTGGGTGTTTGAGCAGGAGTTTGGCGATCTCCACACGCATGCGCCATCCGCCTGAGAACTCCGATGTGGGCCTGTCGAAGTCTGAACGCAGAAAACCGAGGCCGATGAGGGTGCGTTCCATCTCGGCTTCGTGGTTCTCGGTCTGTTCCATCGCGAGGTTCTCGGTGAGCAGCGATACTTCGTCGATTATGCGGTGGTATTCGTCGGAGTCGTAGTCGGTTCTTTCAGCCAGCTGTATGTTGAGGTTGTCAAGACGTTTCTGCATGTCATTGATGTGGCTGAACGTCTTTCGCACTTCCTGAAGGAGAGTGGTCTCGTCGGCCAGTTTCATCTGCTGTGGCAGATAGCCTATGGTGACACCAGAGGGGACGGCGACACATCCCGAGGTGGGGATCTGCAGTCCCGCGATTATTTTCAGCATGGTTGATTTCCCGGCGCCGTTTTTGCCGACGAGGGCTATACGGTCGCGGGGATTGATCACGTAATTTACATTATCGAAGAGAGATTTTGCACTGAATTCTACTTTAAGATTCTGTATAGCTATCACAGCCGTATGGTGAAAGTGTATTATACAATCGGATTATTTTTTGTGGTTCCGGTCTTTTTTCCGGTGGTGTATTACCAGACGCCGGCGGTCTGTTATGACAATATCCACGGCCACATCATGCTCCTCTGCGGGAATATCCTCCCCTATGAGCTGGAAGTCATATCCCACACCTATTTTAGTGGCGGATGTGGATGACAGCAGACGGTCGTAATAACCTTTTCCGCGGCCGATGCGGTTGCCCCGGCGGTCGTATGCCACGCCCGGTACTATGATGAGTTCGATGGCGTTTATGTCGGTGGTCTCGTCGCCTGTCGGCTCCTCTATGTGGAATGAGCCGAGGGCCATCCTCGAGCGGTCAAACGGCAGGATATCGAGGTTCACACCGTTCACTCTCGGTAGGAAAAAATGTTTGCGGCCGCACCATTTGTCAAGGAACTCACGGGTGGAGAGCTCGTCGGGAAGGGAATGATACAGAAGCACATTGTCGGCCAGCAGGAAAGCCGCCGATTGCTCGAGGCGGTCAAAGACGCATTTGGCTGCGTATGCTTTTTCGGCCTGTGAAAGCAGGCTTTTGCGTGTCTTTATACGGTTTCTGATATCATTCTTGTCCATGGTGTGAGGTGTTTAAGTGGCTTCCCGAGGGATACGTCACTTCCCTTTTGTGGAAGCGGTCTTCCCCTTCTTGTCGTTCGCGGAAGCGCTGTTCCTGTCGCTTTTTACCGGGATGTCGGCGCCGCCGTTCTGGATCTCGCTCACCGCGCGGCTCACATTGGCGTCGATGCGGTTTATGAGGTTGAAATAGGCGTTGTATCCCAGTACATCGCGTGCTATCAGCGCTTTCAGTTGATTAACAATCAAGTCGTGCGAAATGTTGATGTAATACCACCGTGCCTGTATGCCGTTGCGTGTGGCGAAATTGACAAACTGGCGCAACAGGGTGTCGTCGGCCGGGAGGCGTTTGAGAAGTTCCTCCACGTCTGATGCGTCCTCAAGTTTTTCCCTGTTGGCATCCACGTAATCGAACGCGAATTTCTGCAGCAGTCCGGCATTTGCCACATTGAGGTAGTACGATGTAATGCCTGATGTGTCGTTAGGCACGAAGATATCTGGCATGATGCCTCCTCCGCCGTAGACGGTGCGTCCGTTGAGCGTCTGGAATTTAAGTTCGGTATCGAGTTTTATCGAATCCTCGCTGAACATCTCGCCGCGGTTGTATCGGTCGAGTATGTCGTGTCCGTACAGGGCGCTGTTGGAGTAGTCTTTCTGTATGCATCGTCCCGACGGGGTGTAATAGCGGCCTATGGTGAGGCGTATGGCGCTGCTGTCTGGGAGTACAGACTGGCGCTGTATGAGGCCTTTCCCGAAGGAGCGGCGTCCGACGATGAGGGCACGGTCGTTGTCCTGCAGGGCACCGGCGAGGATCTCGGAGGAGGAGGCTGAGAATTCGTCGATAAGCACAACCACGCGGCTCTCTTTGAAGTTGCCGTTGCCGTCGGCCTGCACTCCCGAGGGGGTGTAATAGTCGCGCCCCCTCGTAGTGGCTATGGTCTGTCCTTTTTCGAGGAATTCGTTTGCCATGAGGAAGGCTATCTCCATGAACCCGCCGGAATTGCCTCGGAGGTCTATCACGTAGTCGGTGGCACCCTCGCGCTTGAGCTCGTTGAGCGTCTGGAAGAATTCGTCGTATGTGGTGCGTCCGAATTTGTTGACCCTCACGTAGCCGATGCCCGGGGCGAGCATGTAGCCGGCGTCGACGGATGTGTTAGGCAGTTCGCCGCGTATCACGTCGAATTGCAGCATCTTTTTCGATGTCTGGCGTCTGATGCCGAGTTTTACAGGTGTGTCGCATTCGCCGCGCAGTTTTTTCAGTACCTGCTCGTTGGTAATGCCGATTCCTGCCACATCCTCTCCATCAACTTTTACGATGCGGTCTCCGGCCTTGATACCGATTTTCTCGGATGGGCCTCCCGATACGACTTCAACGACTGTGATGGTGTCGTTGTTGATCATGAACTGTACTCCGATGCCGCAGAAAGAACCGTCGAGCTCGTCGTTGACGGCCTGCAGTTCTGATGCTGGTATGTATGCCGAGTGGGGATCGAGGTTCGAGAGAAGTCCCGGAATGGAATTCTCAAGAAGGCTGTCGAGGTTCACATTGTCCACATAATCGTTGCGAATGAGATTCAGTATGGTCTGAAATTTCTTTTGTGTGGGAGTAGGCCCGGCATGATGGTTGAGCAGGTTGTCGGCAAACAGTCCTGCAATGAACGCCAGTGCCACTATGAGAGGCACCCAGGTGGATGTTTTCTTCAAATTATTCACGAAGCAGTAAAAATAGTAGTGTAGTCAGTATGTATGGTTGCAATGATCCGGTATGTTTCAGGGATGCTCCGGCTCGAGGTCGGCTATCTGCTCGCATCTGACGCCGGCGCGTTTCAGAAGCTCCACACCGTCGGTGATGCGGTAAAGCTCGTGGAACACAACCCGTTCTATGCCGGCCTGTATGATAAGTTTGGCGCACTCGAGGCATGGTGATGCAGTGATGTACAGTGTGGCTCCGGCCGAGGAGTTATTGCTCCGCGCCACTTTTGTTATGGCGTTTGCCTCGGCGTGCAGTACATACGGTTTGGTTATTCCGGATTCATCCTCGCATATGTTTTCAAATCCGGATGGTGTGCCGTTGAAGCCGTCGGATATGATCATCGAGTTTTTCACGATGATGGCTCCCACCTTGCGGCGCTCACAGTATGAATTCTCAGCCCAGATACGTGCCATCCGCAGGTATCTGCGGTCTATCGTCTCCTGCTTTTCCGAGGAATAATGGCCGTTGTGGGTGTCGGTATATTCGGTTGTCATTTTTAGTGTGACTGTTAATAGCTTGCAAAGGTACTAACTTCCGCTCAAACTTCATGCAAATTTGCTGTGCTTTTTGATGTTATAATTGGTCTGTGCGGTGAAATGTTCAGACAATGCAGCCATCGCTCTCGCCGGTAAGATACTGCGGAGACGAGGTGTCGGGAAAATATGATGTAGGATGTTTTGAAAAAAATAATTAACTTTGCAAGTTAAGATGCTTGTAGTTGTTATTGTAGCGACTATGAAACTCTGAACTATTTTTGAGGATTATTTGAATAAATATGAGGATCAAATGGATATACGCGGTTGTATCGCTGGCGGCCATGCTGCAGCCAGCGCATATGGACGCCGACATAAACGCACAGGGGGGCGCCCACTTTCCCGGAATAGCCGGAAGTGTGCCATCGACCCCGATCGTATGGGAAGGATCGGCACACATGGTGTCGTCAACCGAAGGTGTCGCGGCCGTGACTGTGAAACTGGAACCGGGATGGCATCTATATGGCATGCGTATGCCACAGGGTGGCCCTCAGCCGACGCAGGTAAGTTTCGAGTTCCCTTCCGGAATGGAGGCTGATGGCAGACTGACTGTAAACCGTGCGACAACGAGGAAATACGATGATATGTTCGGTACCGAACTCGAGTACTGGGACGGCGGCGAGATACGTTTCACACGCCGTTTCAGACTGACGGAGGGCACTCTCCCCGGCCGTATAAAATGTGTGGTGCGTTTTATGGGATGCGATGACCGCACGTGTCTCCAGCCCCAGACAAAAGAGTTGTATATCACCGTGAAACAAACGAATTAAAATCATATTATATATTTGTTCTATGTGTCGAAAAATTCTGTCATTTGCGCTTTTGCTGCTGTTCGCGTTGCAGCTTAATGCCCAGACGTTCGATCCGATAAAATGGGAGACTTCAGTGGAAGACAACTCCTCTACCGGAGCCACGCTGCGGTTTGCCGCCACTATCGAAAAAGGTTGGCATCTGTATGGTTTCGATCTGCCAGAGGATGGCCCCAATGCGACTTCAATAAAACTCGATCTGCCGGAAGGTGTGACTGCCGAGGGGGATTTTGTGCCAGACCACGCTCCGAAAGAGGAGTTTGACCCGGTGTTCACCCTGAAACTTTCGTGGTGGGAAAACGATGTGGTATTCACCCGTCGCCTGAAAATCACCGATGGCAAGTCGCATGAGATAACAGGACAGATTTTTTTCCAGGGATGCAACGACCAGACATGTATCGCCCCGCAGAAGATACCTTTCACATTAAAGGTGGGCACCGGCGAGGTGGCAGCGGCGACCGCTGATGCAGAACAGCCTGCTGCCGCGCCTTCCGATGCGGTTCCCAATGTGACCAAATCCCACAGCGAGGCCGACTGGTGGGCGCCTGTGGATATCTCTGCGGAGGATGTGCCTGCCGAGAATGTATCGTCAAGCCCGCTGTGGGTTATCTTCATATGGGGTTTCGGCGGTGGCCTTCTGGCTCTGCTCACTCCGTGTGTATGGCCGCTTATACCGATGACTGTAAGTTTCTTCCTGAAAAAGAGCGGCAGCCGCCGCAAACAGGTCAGCGATGCCATCATATATGGGATAAGCATCGTTGTGATATATCTTACGCTCGGACTTATCATAACCGGAATTTTCGGAGCCGGAAAACTTAACGAGCTTTCTACCAACGCGTGGTTCAATATGGCTTTCTTCCTGTTGCTGCTGTTGTTTGCCGTCAGCTTTTTCGGCGGCTTCGACATTCAGCTGCCCGAGAAATGGCGTAACGGCGCCGACGCCCGTGCCGAGCGTGCCACAGGTCTGCTGAGCATCTTTTTCATGGCGTTTACCCTCGCGCTGGTATCGTTTTCATGCACAGGCCCCATTATAGGCACACTGCTTGTGGAGGCCGCCTCGATGGGTAATTTTGCCGGTCCCGCCGCCGGTATGGCCGGTTTTGCCATAGCACTCGCTCTGCCGTTCACATTGTTTGCCGTTTTCCCGTCGTGGCTCAAGGAAGTGCCCC
>CADFRV010000054.1 GCA_902836725.1 Muribaculaceae bacterium | reverse complement strand
CGGTTTTTGTCCGAAGATGAAGGAGTGTAGCGGGCTACACGACTGAAGATGAGGGCGAAAACCGGCGAAAGGATGCCGCTGAGAATATAAAGCCTATTGTATGTTTTATGCGTAATAATTTTCATGACTTACTTAAATGCTTGGTTTTATACACCTCTGCCGTTCAATACGGTGCTGATGGTGTACATGATTATTTTCAGGTCTACAGTAAGGGATATGTTCTCAAGGTAGACAAGATCATATTGCAACCGCTCTATCATCTGGTCGACATTGCTCGCGTAGCCGTGTTTCACCATTCCGAGCGAGGTTATGCCAGGACGTACCTGATGAATGAGCGTATAATACGGTGCACGTTTAATGATCTGCTGTACGTAGTAATCGCGTTCCGGACGCGGCCCGATGATTGACATGTCCCCCTTAAGCACGTTCCAGAACTGAGGAAGTTCGTCGATACGGTATTTTCTCAGCACTCGCCCCACTCTGGTGATGCGGGGATCGTTGGCCGACGACAATGTGGGCCCTCCGGCTTCGGCATCTGCGGCCATTGTCCGGAACTTATAAATGCGGAATGGCTTCTTTCGCAGTCCCACACGTTCCTGCGAATAGAATACCGGCCCTTTTGAATCGCGCTTTATAGCTATGGAAAGTGCCAGAAAAAGAGGTGACAGCACTATAAGTGCCAGTGCCGATATCACCACATCCCCGGCGCGTTTGAGATTGAGGGTGCTTTCCGACATATTGGCATGCGAGATGTCTATAAGCAGTTCACCGTTCAGGTCATGTATTTTGGGCTTTGAGGTGATGAGCTGAAACAATGTGGGGGAGATGAGTATCGGCAGGTCGAGCGGAAACAGGCGGTTGATGAGATTCAGTGTCTGCTGCATCCCTTCACGATAAGATTTCTGATATTCAGCGATCTGGTTACTTCCGGAAGCTGGTCGAGGGTGTAGACGGGCAGATCGAGGTCTGAGGGGATGTTGCCTGGTTCTGTTGCAACGTAACCTACCACGTGGCAGGCGGCTGCCCGCGGGCCATGGAGCGCTCCCAGTTTCCGGCGGAGTTCCCTTGCGGAACGCGAAGTGCCGATTATCAGGGAATTGAACTCAAGCTGCCCTTTGCTTATCCGTTTCCGGGTATTCTGTGTGATGGTGAGGCGCATCAGGTATACGAAGCCGAACAGCAGCAGGAACAGCATCAGCAGCAGTTCGTAGTTGCTTGCCCTGTCGGGTATGGGGTCGTCTACTATCGCAACGAAATAGATCAGTATAGTGCCGGTTATCGCTGTGGCGAGAGTGCTTGTCAGTTCCTCCACACGCGATTTGAAAAACACTTTGTTATAATATCCCGAGAGATAATATAGCCCCATCATGAGGATTGGGAAAAATATCTGCCCCATCCATACGGGTTTTACGCTCAGAAAGTCCCAGAAAGTGGGATAGCACTGCACCCCCTGCACCACATTGAAGAAACGGATGACCGTGAAAACAAACCATGCAAGCGACGTAGCCAGCAGATCGCCGGCCACATATATGATGCGCTGATGTGTTTCGTTTACCATTTCCGTCGCTTGTGTGTGCGGTTGTCTGTCAGGTGAGTGGATGTATCAAGGCCGCAGGATCTTTACTTCTCCGCCGGCAGATAGCTTGATTACCGACGACGGACGGCTCGGTGTGGTGTCGTCAAGACGCCATTGTGCCACACAGTCCACCCCGTCGAGTAATTCTGGAGCTATGTCTTTATAAAATTTTGCCGGAGGCATGCCGCTTATATTGGCTGATGTCGACACTATCGGGCGTCCGAGCGCCCGGCACAATGCCCGGCAGAAAGGATCGGATGTCACTCGCACGCCTACACTGCCGTCTTCCGCCAGAAGTTCCGGGGCAAGCCCGCGCCCTTTGTCGTAGACGATGGTCACCGGATGCACGGCGGCTTCTATCAGCTGGTAGGCGACTTCAGGTACTTCATCGACATATCGGTCAAGCATATCCATGGAGTCCACAAGCACTATGAGCGCTTTGCTGTCAGTCCGCTGTTTCAGGGCGAAAATCCGTTTTACGGCTTCGGAGTTTGTGGCATCGCATCCGATTCCCCATATGGTATCGGTCGGATACAGCATTATCTCCCCCTTTTTCAGACATTGGGCACATCTGCGTGCCTCAGGCATAAAATCCGGTGTAGAGGAGGGGCTATACCGGTTTCCCGCGGTGTTTGTACGGGTTATATCTTTGGCTGATTCTTTCATCGGATATCACATTTAAAGACAAAGTTAGCAAATAGCCCTAACAAATGCAACCATTTTTTATGCCTGCATGCGAGGGGAATGTTTTCATATTAGTGCCGTTTTGTGTAATTTTGGGAAAGATAACGATATGGGAAATATAAGAATTGACATACACATGGCAGATCAGTCTACCAAGCTTGACCTGCCTTATGCCGACGGAGGGATCCAGGCGGGTTTCCCATCGCCCGCACAGGATTACATTACCGAATCGCTTGATCTGAACATGGAGCTTATAAAACATCCCTCAGCAACGTTTTACGGCCGTGTCTCGGGCGATTCAATGATAGAGGAGGGGATATGCGAGGGGGACATACTGATTATCGACCGCTCAATCGAACCGGATGACGGTGATCTCGCCGTATGCAGCGTTGACGGTGAATTCACTCTCAAACGCATACATTTCGAGAAGAACAAGGTATGGCTTATACCGAGCAACGAGACATTCGATCCCATACTCATTACTCCGGAATGCCGGTTTTCCGTATGGGGAGTGGTGACCTATACCATTAAAAACAACCGGAGGAAACCTGGCGGCGTGCGCACACCACTGCAGAAAAAATCAAGGTAAGGCTTGTGTCACCGGAAGCCGGCTCCGTTATGGCCTTGCGGCGGTCTGATCATGACAAATGAAAAGTTTCGTCCGGAGTTTATTCCCGAAGCTCTCGCTGAAAAATATTTCATGGGATGGCAGCGGGTGCATTCTCCGGTCTGACAGATGTTGGACCGCAGCACACCTTTGTTTTCCATACAGTCGCCAACATATCCGGGCAGATCAACGTGGGGACGGCAACCGTTGTGTCTTATCACCCGGTTTTCCGGGAATCGTGCGGCCACCTCTTCTCCTACTTCAAAACATCCCGCGCATATGGCCGGACATATAATCGCCCTGATACTCCGTGGATCTGCATTCAGTCTAGTCATTGCATCCATAGTGTTTTCGACGATACCTCCTACGGCGCCTCTCCACCCGGCATGGGCGGCGGCGACCACTCGGTTTTCCGGGTCATACATGATCACCGGCACGCAGTCTGCGGTATTGACGCCTATTATTATTCCCGGCATGTCTGTTACAAGAGCGTCGTGGTTGTCAATATTGACAGTAGCGATATTCTGCTGGGTGATTACTGCCACATTGACAGAGTGTGTCTGACGGGGCACAAAAAGTTTGTCGTTTCCTACGCCGCACCATTCGGTGAGACGGCGGCGGCACTTCATGAAATGTGTCTCCCCGTCGCCCGTATAATGGCACAGCGAGAATCCGGAATAAGGATCTTCATGGCACGCTTCATCTCCACGCCATGTGGTGGCGGCCAATATGCCATGTTCGTCGCTAAGTATCATTACAGGAGTCTCCCCGAGTGCTGAATTTAAATTTTGCATGCAGCAAAGATAGCGCTTTTTTTGGTGCCGGCGGCCGGTGAAGCGGTTGCATATTACATTAAAGTTGGCTAACTTTGCGCAGAAAGGGTATGATGGGGAAGGTGTTTTTAAGCAAAAAGATTTTTACAGTATGAAAACTCGCGACGAATTGATAGACGATCTGCTGACTCTCGCATTTGCCGAGGATGTCGGCGACGGGGATGCCACCACGCTCTCCACAATCCCTGCTGAAGAGAAGGGGCGACAGAAGCTGATTGTAAAGGAAACCGGTATTCTTGCCGGTGTGGATATAGCACGTAAGGTGTTCGAGAAGTTCGATCCCTCCCTTAAAATGACGGTATACATAAACGACGGCGCTCGCGTAAAACCGGGTGATGTGGCTTTCGAGGTGGAAGGCGCCGTGCGTTCATTGTTACAGACTGAGCGTGTGATGCTTAACATAATGCAGCGCATGAGCGGAGTCGCCACAATGACCGATCGTTATCAGCAGAAACTTGAGGGGCTTAAGACCAAAGTGCTCGATACCCGAAAGACAACTCCCGGTATGCGCATGCTTGAAAAGGAGGCTGTAAAAATAGGAGGCGGCTGCAACCACCGCATCGGATTGTTCGACATGATACTTATAAAAGACAATCATGTCGATTTCGCAGGCGGCATTCCTCAGGCAGTCAGCGCTGCCAAGAAATGGTGTGCCGACAACGGCAAGAACCTGCAGATAGAGCTTGAGGTGCGCAATACAGCCGAAATAGACCAGGCTCTGGAAGCCGGTGTGGACCGCATAATGCTTGATAACTTCACTCCGGAACGCACACGTGAGGCTGTGGAGCATATACGCGCGTATGTGGCTGATGCCGATGCGCTCGCCGCCGATCCTCACAAGCATTCAGGCAAGGACGTGGAGATAGAGTCTTCAGGAGGCATAACTATCGAAACGCTCCGCGATTACGGGGAATGTGGAGTGGATTTTATCTCGGTTGGAGCGCTTACACACTCGGTAAAAGGGCTTGACATGAGTTTCAAAGCCTGCTGAAAAGTCTCTGTATAACATAACAATACCGCACCGGTCTGGAGCCTATAGCTTAAAACCGGTGCGGTATTGTATTATAAAATAATGATGGATTATTTAGGCGTCAGCTGGCTTTGGAGTCGGTGTTACTGCAACTGCAGAGGGGCCGGGATTGGCGAATTTGGCTTCCCAACCTAATGCGCTTGCTCCAAGAACTGCTGCGTCGGCCTCTTTCAGCTCGGAAAGCAGAACTTTGACCTTGCCTTTCCACAGGGGCATGAGATTGCGCTCGAGTGATTCACGTAATGGTTTCATAATGAGCTCTCCGCTCTTGCTGAGGCCGCCGAAAAGGATAAATGCCTCTGGAGCCGAGAACACGGTGAAATCTGCAAGTGATGCTCCGAGCAGATCCCCGGTGAATTCAAATACATCTTTGGCAAGTTTGTCGCCTCCGACAGCAGCGTCGTACACATCTTTCGATGTGATCTCGTCGGCTGGGATATTGCGTAGCAGTGAGTCCTCGCCCTGGCGTGCTTCCAGGAATTCACGGGCAGTCTGGGCTACACCGGTAGCCGAGCAGTATGTCTCAAGGCAACCGCGTCGTCCGCATCCGCAAAGTCGTCCGTTGTTGCGTTTTACGATCACATGGCCAAGTTCGCCGGCAAATCCGTCGTGACCATATACAAGTTGTCCGTTTATGACGATGCCTGATCCGACACCTGTGCCGAGTGTGATCATTATGAAATCGCGCAGACCGCGTGCCGCGCCGTAGGTCATTTCGCCTATCGCCGCGGCGTTGGCGTCGTTTGTTACTGATACGGGGATGCCGAATTTCTCGCTCACCAGACGTGCCAGAGGTATCGGGGTCGGCCAGGGGAGGTTCACTCCCTGTTCTATCATGCCTGTATAGTAGTTCGCATTTGGAGCGCCGATGCCGATGCCGTGTATTTTGTCTACGGCGTCATTGGCTTCCAGGAGTTTCATCATTTCTGTATGAAGTTCATCAATGTAAGCCTCTACAGTCGGTTGTTTGCGGGTTTTGATTGATGAACTGGCAAGTACAACACCACGTGCGTCCACTATTCCGAACACGGTGTTGGTACCACCGATATCTATTCCTACTACATAAGGTTTGCTCATTGTTATTTGATTTAGGTAAGTTTCTATATCCTGTTGTGGAGCCGGTTCATCGCTCCGCCATGCAAAAGTAATTATTTTGTCGAAATATTCAGAAAATTGTCCTAATGTTTTTCAGCATTAAAACAAGATTTAGCAGATATTTCAAATTGTTGTGAGTGTATGTGCTTGTCTTATGGCATTATTTATAGGCAATAAAAAAGCAATGTGCCGGAAATGGGCACATTGCTTTGTAAGTCTGGTTGTCCGCGGAATTATTTGCGGATGCCGAGCTCTTTCTTGGCGATGATGGCACGGTAGCGCTCGATATCGTTTTTGATCAGATAATCGAGCAGGCGACGACGCTTGCCTACCAGAGATTTAAGAGCGCGTGCGGTGGTATAATCTTTGTGATTTGACTTCAGGTGCTGAGTCAAATGAGCGATACGGACCGAGAATAATGCAATCTGGGCTTCAGGTGAGCCAGTGTCAGTCTTGCCCTTACCGTATTTCTCGAAGATTTCTACTTTTTCTTCAGAATTTAAGTGCATTCTTTCAGATTTTTGATTGTGAATAAATATGATAAATATAGTGTTGCAACTGTGGGCGAAATCCGTGGAGCCGAGTGAACGGTGCGTTTCCGCATCAATTGCGCCGCAAAGGTAGCGATTTTTTCCGACACTGCCAAACGTTATCCTTTTTTATGAAATTTTTTTCAGGTTATTCAAAAATATAGGAATAGTTGGCGAGGGTTTTCATGAAACGGGGATCCTTGCGGATGGGGGCGAGGTTCACACGGGCATCGTCAAAGATGGTGTATTGATATTTGTTGGCGTACCCCTTGTTAAGAGCTGTCTCGAGACAGTCGAATGCCTTGTCGGTCTCTTCGGCTTGCGCATACAGGCAGGCGGCTATGTAATTGACAGAACCGTCGGTGTCGGGGTTGTCACGCACGATGTCATCAGCCCATTTTATAGCTTCGGCCTTTTTCCCGGAAAACAGTAATGCGAAGCCGTAGAGCGATGAGGGGAGCTCCTGGTTTACATCAAGTTCAAGGACGCGCTTGTATATCGGGAGTGCATCACTGCTTTTGCCGATGCCGTCTGCGATAACCCATGCACGCAGCATGTAGTTCATCGGATCGTTGGGATTGTCGATCGCAAGTTCACCGAATATGCCGGATGCCTCGTCGAATTTTTTCTCGTCATAGAGTATGCGTCCCTCTTCGGCGCGTGCGGCTGCATTGCCGGGTATTTTCTCCAGCGCGGAGCTGATGGCTCTCAAGGCGTCTTCGTCGCGGCCTTGCGCACGGTAGATGCGAGCGAGCGCGAGGAAGTATTCACCGTTATCGCTTGACATGCCTATGGCCTGGTTGACATTCTCAAGTGCCTTGTCAAAATCGCAGAGTGCATAGTAGCATTCCCCTAATGACGCATATATGCCGGCGTAATTGTAGAGATTCTCGTCTATGATCTTGCGATAATCGGCGATGGCGGAAGGGAAGTGGTTGTGGGCCTGTGCTATCACGCCGCGGATATAATAGAACATCCCCTGTTCGGGAGCCTGGTGCACGGCATTGCTGAGAGCGGTGATAACGGCGGGATAATCGAGATTGCTCACATTTATGAGTTCCTGGAAAGCCTTTGCATTGGAGTCGATGCTTATGGCCATGATGAGATCCTCAACTGCGCCGGTATTGTCGCCGAGCATGCGGCGCACCGAGGAGCGGCGCACATATATGTCGCTGTCGGTGGGCATCATTGTCACCGCGTCGTCCATGTACTGGCTCGCCAGCCCCAGGTTGTTCTCTTTTACGGCCACACGGGCCAGACCTGTAAGCGCCTCGGCGGAGCGTCCGTTGTTGGCGCGCAGGCGGTTGTATGAGTTTTTGGCGTCGGCGTAGTTGCCGAGCTCATATTCTGAATTGCCTTTCTGATACAATGCCATGAAAGATGTGGGGTCAAGTCTCAGGGCTTCTGTGAAATCGGCGAGGGCGTCGGCATGTTTGCCGAGCATCTGATATATCTCTCCTCGCAGTGAATGGCACTGGAACAGCATGTCGGTGTCTTCAGCGGGGGTGTATTTGATCGCGTTGTCCACGTCGGAGAGCGCGCGCAGGTACTGGTCGAATTTGTAGTATTCGTTGGCGCGCCGGAAATAGATGTCGTATGCTTTGGGATTTGCAGCGAGTTCCTGCTCATAGACTTCCATCATGGCTTGGGTCATGGGATCGGAAAGTCCGTTCTGGGCATGAAGGGAGCCGCATGCACAGATAACCGTTGCCACAAGAGCGGTACGTAGGTTGGTGAGTTTGAACATTATGTTTCCTGGATTACTTATTTATTCGATTCAAATGAGTTGACTGCCGCGCGGATGGCTGTCAGATGTGACAGGAGTGTTCCCATGCGGTCAAGCCGGAGCATATTGGCTCCGTCGCTTTTCGCAACCGACGGATCGCGGTGGGTCTCTATGAATATGCCGTCTGCTCCTACTGCGATTCCCGCGCGTGCTATGGTTTCGATCATTTCGGGGCGCCCTCCGGTCACTCCGGCGGTCTGGTTGGGCTGCTGCAGGGAGTGCGTCACGTCAAGTATCACAGGACATCCGTTTTTCTGCATTTCTGGTATGCCGCGATAGTCCACGATAAGATCCTGGTACCCGAAGGTCGTGCCCCGCTCTGTCACTGCCACCTGGCTGTTGCCGGCGTCGCGCACCTTCTGCACGGCGTGGCGCATGGCTTCGGGGGAAAGGAACTGGCCTTTTTTTATGTTTACCATCCTGCCGGTGCGTGCGGCGGCTACTATCAGATCGGTCTGACGGCAAAGGAATGCCGGTATCTGGAGTATATCCACATACTCTGCGGCCATGTCGGCTTCTTCGGCGGTGTGTATGTCGGTCACTACCGGTATATTGAATGTCTCGCGCACTTTGCGCAATATTTCAAGAGCCTTTATGTCGCCGATGCCTGTGAAAGAGTCTATGCGTGACCGGTTTGCCTTGCGGTAGCTCCCCTTGAACACATAGGGGATACCGAGAGATGAGGTCAGGGATAACACATGCTCCGCTATGTCGAGAGCCATCGCCTCCCCCTCTATGACGCAGGGACCTGCCAACAGGAAAAAATTTCCGTTGGGAGATGTCTTCAGATATTCCGTGATATTGTCCATTTTCAAATTGATGTTCTGTTTCTAAATGGTGATACGTCGTCAGGTTTTCCGTATATGTCAGGCCAGTTCCTGTATCATATGCAGGGTGTGGCAGGCAAGCAGGGCTGCGGTTTCCGTGCGGAGGCGGGCATTCCCGAGCGATACCGGAATGAAGCCGGCCTCAAGTGCCATGGCGATCTCCTCAGGGCTGAAATCACCTTCAGGGCCGATGGCTATCACCGTATCAGAATCTGGCCGGTATTCGTGGCTGAGAAGATGCCTTTCAGCGTCGCTGACACAATGTGCTATAAATTTTTGGGGTATATGGCGCACGCTGTCAATGAACTTTTTGAATGGTGTCATAGGCTCTATTGCCGGGAGGGTGGCCTTGAGGCTCTGCTTCATGGCGGAAACGGCTATTTTTTCAAGCCGCTCGGTTTTCAGCTCCTTGCGTTCCGACCACCGGCAGTGCAGGGGCACAAATGTGTCGAAGCCCGTTTCCGTGAGTTTTTCCACAAGCCATTCCATTCTGTCGAGGTGCTTTGTCGGCGCCACTGCCATTGTGATTTTACCACTCCAATAGGGGGGTACAGGTGTACGTTCCAGGATCTCGACTGTCGCTCTTTTCTGATGCGCTTCAAGCAGACGGCAGGTAAAACGGGTTCCTTTCCCGTCGATTACCTCGATGAGATCACCCGGCTGTTTGCGCAGCACTTTCACACAGTGCTGTGAGTCGCTTTCCGGCAGCGTGAGTGTAAGTTCTATATCGGGTGCGAAAAACTGTATCATAATATTTCTTCAGACGCTTCCGCGCGTTTGATGTCTTTCCCGCTGATCTTTTTCTTGTCATCGTCTTTGAACAGGAGCATGAAGAGCACTCCCACCACAAGGGCGTATGCGGCAAATATATACCAGCATGTGCGCCACCCCTCGAGTTGCATCTCAGGTGTGTCGGTGGGTATGACGAAGTGGTTGACTATGACCATCGCGCCGAAAGTGCCGATGGTGGCTCCGAATCCGTTGGTCATGATCATGAACAGTCCCTGGGCGCTCGACCTGATTTCTGGAGAGGTCTCTTTGTCGACATACAGGCCGCCCGATACATTGAAAAAGTCGAACGCGATGCCGTAAACTATGCATGAAAGGATGAACATCCAGAGATTTCCTGCCGGATCACCGAAACCGAAGAAGCCGAAACGGAGCACCCATGCGAACATTGACATGAGCATGACGCCCTTTATGCCGAACCGTTTGAGGAAGAAGGGTATGAGGAGAATGCAGAGGGTCTCGCTGATCTGTGAGAGAGAAATGAGCGCGTTGGCGTTGCGTGCGGCCCAGGCGTCCTTGAATGCGTCGATGGCCTCGAATCCGGTTATATACGGGTTGGCATAGCCGTTTGTGATCTGTAACGACACGCCCAGGAGCATGCTGAAGAGGAAGAACACCGCCATGCGTTTGCGTTGGAAAAGTTTGAAAGCGTCAAGTCCCAGGGATTCCATCAGTGAGCTGCCTTTCGATGCTTTCGAAGTGGGGCATTTGGGCATCGTGAGAGCGTACAGCGTGAGCAGTATGCTGAAAGCCGCCGATACGAAAAGCTGCATGTATGTGGTCTGGAAATGCGCGTCTGCCGGTCCGGCGAAATTTACGAACAGCATGGCGCAGATGAAACCTATCGTGCCCCATATGCGTATAGGGGGGAAGTCCTTTATGGTATCCATCCCGGTTTTGGTGAGTGCGTTGAACGCCACTGAGTTGGCCAGGCCGATCGTAGGCATGAAAAAGGCTACGGAAACTGTATACAGGGCGAAAAGCGGCCCGAACTGTATTTCAGGTGTGAGCATGCAGTATGTAGCCGCAAGAGCCATGAATGTGCCGGCCAGAAGGTGGCATATACTGAGCATGCGCTGTGCCTGTACCCATCTGTCGGCGATGATGCCTATCACGGAGGGCATGAACAGCGATACTATGCCTTGCACGATATAGAACCATCCGATCTGGTCGAGAAGCCCGTTGCGGGCGAGAAAATTGCCTAATGATGTAAGGTATGATCCCCATACGGCGAACTCGAGGAAGTTCATCGCGGACAGGCGGAATTTTAAACTTTTCATGGGATGAGTCTGCTTAGTTGTAGTTTTTAGATTTCTGGTATATCTTCAATGAAGTCATGCTTTGCGTGCTGAGATAATCCCTTTTATGCGCGCGGCTTCTTCGTATTCCTCGTTTTCGATGCATTTGGCGAGCATCTCCTCAAGCTCTTCGGTGGGTAGCTTTTCAAGATCGGGTTCGTTCAATGACTGCTCGATTTCCTCATCTGACGGGAGAACGGTTCCGGCATCTTTTATTTCCATGATGAAACCTGTCTCCTCGAGTATCTCCGGCGTGGTCCAGATGGGGGAATTGGTGCGCATAGCGATGGCAATGGCGTCGGAAGTACGTGCGTCAAGTTTCACCTCTTTTCCGGTGCGGTCGATGAATGTGAGCTCAGATGAAAAGATCCCCTCCTCGAATTTATGGATGAACACATCCTGAAGTTCGATGCCGAATGCCTGCGACAGCGATGCGAACAGATCGTGCGTCATGGGTCTCGGAGGTATTATACCTTCCATTTTTATAGCGATTGACTGTGCCTCTGCCGAACCTACGACTACCGGTATGCGGTAAGGGCCGTCGGCCTGTGCCAGAATGAGGGCGTATGCGCCGCTTTGTATCTGGCTGTATGATATGCCGAGCACTCGCAGCCTAATGTGGCCGCTGTGTCTTCCGTTTGTGTCGTTATGCGGATTGTTAGCCATATCCGGGTTGAGAATTTGTTGTTACTTATTATTCCTGAAATGGAACGAAAGACTGACTCAGACAGTGATGCTGCGTCCGGTGATTATTCCGCTGCCGTAGCATAGCCTGGCTTCCCTGTCATATATGACGGCGAACTGGCCGGGAGCGATCCCCTGTATCTTGTCAGTGGATTCTATGAGGTACTCCCCGTCGTCAAGTTTTTTCAGACGTGCCGGTGTGAATGCCGGTGTATGCCTGTTCTTGAACGTGATGTCAACTTCCGATGTATCTGCGGGCCACGGATTTCCCGAAATGAAATGCATTTCGGCCAGATGGATCCGGCGTCCGTATTGCTTTTCGCAATCGTATCCGTTGCTTACATATATCACATTGTCGTGTACGTTTTTCTTTACCACATACCATGGGCCACCGCTTAATCCGAGCCCTTTGCGCTGTCCGATAGTGTGGAACCAGTAGCCGTGGTGTTCTCCGAGCTTCCGGCCGGTCTCTATCTCGATGATAGGGCCGGTCTTTTCCCCGAGATGGCGGCGGATAAAATCATTGTAATTGATTTTTCCGAGGAA
>CADFRV010000053.1 GCA_902836725.1 Muribaculaceae bacterium | reverse complement strand
CAAAGTTAGCTATCTTTACCCATACTTTTAACAACCGTTTTTTTACATTGACCCCGAATGCTTTGCGGTGCGCGCTCAGATAAGCGCGGACGGATGCCGTGTGCGTCTTGTGGAACCGTATGCCTCGCCGGCGTTTTCCTCTATAGCCGGTGAAGACACCGTATTGTGGGGGGAGGGGCGCTATATAACTTTCGATATCACGGATCCGCAGTGGGTGAGGATCCTCCCTGCGGAGGCTGTATGTCTTCCTGCCGGTGCGGCCGGTGCGTCAAGTCAGTCTTTGTGGCCTACGTCGCGCGGGGAGCATATGCACGCACTGGGATACACGCGTGAGGCCATTACCGGGGCGGGGCTTAATTCCGTTTATGAGGATATGGTGATTTCCATCCCCCAGGGGATGGTGTCGTTCGGTCCCGGTCCTGACGATCTCACGCAGTCTTTCGCGGATATGCCGCTTACTGTGAGTGTGGAGTTGTCAGGAGCGTCGGTTTCAGCTGTGCATGCGGATGCCTGCACAGAAAACGTTTTACCTGAGTATTTCACTCTTTCAGGTCTGCCGGTGCGTGGCTCCCTGGTTCCGGGCATATATATCGTCAGGACCGGAGAGGTGGTGACAAAAACCGCCGTACGCTGATCCCTCAGTGTACGGCGGCCACCTGAATGTTTGTCCATTAATTTCCCGTCGGAGTAGAATGAGGAGTTGTATGCACATCTCCCCGGAGATCTGTTATTCTACCGTACCGGCGGAATGACGAAAAATATACTTGACTAATTAACCAAAATTTTCTGTCCGTTCACCACATACACCCCCTGCTCGATCGGGGAGAGTGTGGTTGTTCCCGGATGTACGATACCGGAGAAGGTCTGTTCACCTGAGATGTTGTGGAGCGTCACAAGGCTGTCCTGAGTGGCTTTGACGGTGATCTCTCCTTTCCCGGGTATGATTTCCACATCTTTGTCGATCGCAGACGTGCCGAGCGATGAGGCGGGTTTGTCGAAGAACATGCCTGCTATGGCGGCGTTGTCGCCGCGGATATTGTTCACCCTGAAACGCACGGGGCGGTCGATGCGCAGTGTGATATACCGGCTTGAGCCGTATTCGCGCACTATCTGTACGGGAGCTATCATCTGCAATGTCTTGAGGTCGAAGATCTCTATGGCGCTTCGGCGCGTGCCTCTTTCCCAGTCGATGAAATAGAACGAAAGATCGTAAGGCACTTCGGGCTGATAGTCGAGGTCGAGGGTCATGGTCTCGAGGCAGTCAGCGGGATCAAGTGTGAAGAACACTCCGACCTGGCGCTGCGGATCCCATTCGTCGGGAGACTGCAGGGAACGGGGATCATGTTCCGTGCCGGGGTAGCGGTATTGTCCTCCCAGGCGCATGTTCACGCTGCATCCGGCAGGCAGGTTGCTGCGGTGGAGATCATTGCCGTCATAATTGAAAAGGAAATAACCGTCTTTCCCGTATTTGCCTCTCCAGTCACCTTTGGTGATGGTGTCTTCCGCAACCAGAGGTTTCTCATACGGGTAATGCAGGGTCTCTACCGGTTCCGGAGATTCGATGGCGGAAGTATATGCGAAGCTGACTTCATGCTCTCCCGCGCCCATCTGGGGAAGATATGCGAAGTATATGTCTTCAGAGGCTATCTCCACCGGGTTGCCGTCTACTTTCACACCTGTCACTCCGGCTCCCATTTTCGGGATGGCCATTGCTGCTGTACTCCCTTCCGGAACAGTGAGCCGCGAACTTCCGGCCTGAGTGTCTATGGCAAAGCTTATCTCCCCCTTGGGGGTGGGAACCGTTCCGCTGACGCGTGTGAGGCCGCATGTGAGATGCGGTGTCACGCTGAATTCATCGAATCCGGGTTTTACCGGCTTGATGCCTAGCACCTCCTCGGACAGCCATTTGGTGACACCTGCGCTCCACGGGTGGGTGAGACTTGTGAAACCTACCTGGCAGTTGGGCACGGGATCATTTTCAGCGAGCGCGTAATCGTTCCACGACGGGCGGTATACCTCGAAGAATGTGGTGCCTCCGTAGCGTATCATTCCTCCCCACAGGTCGTCTATGGTATGGAGCGCCTCGCCGTGGCGGTTCATCCGCGACATGGCGTTGAGCACGAAAAATTGGTTGAAAGGGGAGTATGAAAGTCTCTGGAGACGGTCAGAGAAGATTTTGTCCCATACTGCAGGTATCTCGTCGGATGTTAGTGTGCCTGCGTTGATGGCGTCAGTAGCGGAGAAGAGCGCGAGATTGTTGATCCAAGAACGGTCCTCTTCGAGCATGGCGGAATATTTCTCTATGAATCCGTCATATTTGTCGGCATCGCGGGTGTTGCCGATCCGGCGCATCACGTCGGCCGCCATACGCCATGTCTGTATGCACAGCATCTTGTAGGCGAGCTGGTTCTCGTCGCAGCTTCCGTTTTCAAATCCTGCCCCGAGGCGTTCGTCCCATCCGTAATAGTTCAGATTGGGGTGTGCGCCCCAGTTGTTCCTGGCTCTGGCGAGTTTGTTGTAAATGTTTGTCTTGTATTTTTTCAGAAACTCGGTGTCGCCGGTATAGTTGTAGTAGTCTATTACACTCTGCACCCAGTACAGCTCGTAGCTGAAAATGCCGTTGGACTGGTTCGAAGTATGGTCGATGTTCTTTTTGATGAAGTCGTAGTTGCCGAAAGCCACCAGTGCGGCAGCCTGTGAGATGTAGGCGTCCCCTGTCCAGGAGAAGCGGTCGCCGCGCTCCATGAGTATGGCTCCGAAACAGTTCTCGAGCAGATTGGTGCGCACGGTGTATGCTCCCGTGTACCATATGCGGTTCAGCATGGTGTTGTCGCACTCGAACGATCCGAGATAATTGGCCGGTTTTGCCTGGCATACGAGGCGCACGTTTGTGATATTCACCTCACCTGCAGTCGCTGGTATATGTACCCATCCGTAGCGCACCCCTTCGTAGAGTGCGTTGTTAAGCTCGAGGCGGTAGCTGTCGCCATATTTTACGGGAACTTTTGTCTTATACTGCGACTGCGACGTTCCGTTCATGCGCGACGGCTCGTTGTGCTCGCTGATGCTGCATGTCACTCCTTCCGGCAGCCCTCCGGCGCAATCGATCTCGAGCCATCCCGGGCTTACCACACCGAAGTCGAAACGCACGTTGCATCCTCCCCGGGCTGTGAAGCTGTCGCCCGACGTTGCTGTCATTTTTTCGGGCTTGTCGCAGATTATGGCTTTCGGTTTCAGCTCATATATCTGCAGCTTGTCGGTGGCCTGCGGGTTATCCCATACATATCCTGAAAGCGGATCGGGAGAATATTGCAACTGTGTCCCCGGAGTGCAGCCTGTCAGAGGCTCATATGGCTCGGGCACCTGACCCTGGGCGTTCAGCAGAGGCGCTGAAAGAGATGCCAGCAGTGTCAGTGCCGCGCATGTCGTATGAATTTTGGGTATTGTCATTCAATTGCGTTTTGATAGCGCAAAGATAATCTGCGGTTTGCAGATGAAGTATTAGATTTTGATATATCTGTTTAGAAAATTGCACACGTGTCGTGCGGTGTTATCTGCGGTGGGTGTCGCGGTATTCCTGTGGTGTCATTCCCATTACTTTATGGAAACAATATGTGAAGTAGGCCGGCTGGTCATAGCCGAGGGAGTATGCCACATTCTTTACCGGCTCTGATGTGGAGGTGAGCATTTCCGCCCCTTTGCGCATGCGGAGCTGCAGCAGGTAGCGGCTCGCGCTCATTTTCATCTTCTTGCGGAAGAGTTTGCGGAAGAGCGGATAGCTTAACCCTACATCTGTGGCGATATCCTCTATCTTGATCTCCCTGTTAAGCGACGTCTGCATCAGGATACATGCGCGGGCTATCTTGTTCTCGTGGTCGCTGTTGTATTGCGTGTCTTTTTCTGTGGCGGGGAAATTGCAGACGGTGTTTACAAGATATATTATCAGGCCGCCGATGAGGTTGATGTTGGATCCCGGACCGGCTATTTCCACAGCTTTGTGAAATAGTGCGAGAATCTCGGGATTTAGCCCTACCCGGAACAGAGGGCTCTTGCTGTTGTAGACAGGGACCCTGAGCCATTCGTCCACAAATTCTCCCTTGAACCCGATCCAGTACTGTTGCCATCCGGTGGCCGGATCGGGATAATAGCTGTGCCACGTGCCGGGGGGAAGCATGAGCACGCTTCCTGATGAAATCCTGAAAGACTCGTTTTGCAGTCTGAGGGTGCCTTCCCCTGCGATGAAATACACAATCTGGTACTCGTTGATCACACGCCCCACAGCAGGGTTGAAGTAATATCCCGCCGGATGGTTATGCGACGGATATTCCTCACCGGGCGCGATCTCCTCGTAGCCCACTGTAGAAACATATATCTGTTTTTCTTTTTCGGTATGTTCAGGTGTGAAATATTTGATCATCTGGCAGAGAGTGTATTGTTGTGTGTCGTGTCTTATTCCTCCTCCTTCTCCTCCGACGGAATCAGGAAGATCGAGAAGTTTACCGAGCCGTATGAACGGTGGTCGTAGAAATGTGGAAGTCCGGAAAAATCATGTTTCCGCGAGTGCTCGATGATGAAGATGGATCCGGGGTGAAGCAGCCGTGAACCGAGTATTTTCCCGGGAATCTCCGCAAATCCGGGGAGATCGTAAGGGGGATCGGCGAATACAATGTCGAATGATGCCAGAGTGCTGTCGATGTAGCGCAACGCATCACCTTTTACCAGTGTGTGCTCCCGGGTGGCGCCGAGTTCGGCGGCCACTTTCCTTATAAAACCGGCCTGGGTGGAGGCTTTTTCCACCGATGTCACATGTGAGCATCCGCGTGAGAGGAATTCGAAGGAAATGGCTCCCGTGCCGGCGAAAAGGTCCAGGGCCACAGGGGCGTCTTCCTCGAAGTCGACCATGTTCTCGAGCACATTGAAGATGTTTTCGCGCGCGAAGTCAGTGGTAGGACGCGCGGTTATGTTGCCGGGGACGTCAAAGCGGCGTCGGCCGTATTTTCCTCTTATTATTCGCATGTTTCGGTGTTCTTTGTCTTGTGTGGGGTATTGCCGGCGCCTTCTGCAGCCGGCGCTACAAGGGGGGCCACTATGAGTTCGAATGGTGCTGACAGGGATGCTCTCCCCGCGCGGAACATGACGGAGGGGAAGATGGCGGGCATCACATATCTCACATATCTGCGGAGCACGGGAGTTATCGCCGCGCGCGTGGTGCGGTCGCCGGAAATCATGATCTCGTCGGTATCCGGGAGCCTGAGGTTCTCACGTGAGGCGAGTATGTAATATACGGCGTCCATAGGTTCCTCTATGCGGTGCGAGGCCTCCATAAGTGGCGCGTTGTCACCCAGTATTATTATGTCGAGCCTTTTGCCACGCAGGTTCGCCAGGGTCTTTCCGTGCCGTCTTACGGGATGTTTCGCCCTGAAATACCTGCAAAGAGGAGCAAGAGGGTGCTCGATCCTGATGCATGGGAAGGTGCGGTGCAGGAAATTGAGGGTATCGCAGGGTATTTCCGAGCAGATCGCCATGTTCATCTCCGGGATGCGGTTCACGATTACCTCGCTGCCGGGCATATCCTGTGCGGGATATACGTTCCGGAAGATTGCCCGGGCCACTTCGTCGACCGCATCAGGTACCGGGAGCACGCGCAGGGTGTCGTAGAGCATGGTCACTTTACTGAAGTCGGCGAGCATCAGGGGATTGTCGTAGACGGTGTTCTCCATCCGGTGCAGTTCCCCCTCCTCCCCTTCATAAAGTATTTCCTTGAAAATCATTGAGTGATTTTCGTATGGTGAAAAGGCCATCGCTGCCAGCCTGTCGGGACTGGCCTCCATGAGCAATTGCCATATCTGCGGCTGCTGTATGAGATCGGCGGTCATTTTCACTTTGTTTATGTCGTTTTGGCATGCATGCGGTTCATTATCATGATTGCCGCATGCGCTTTTACCATGTTGTCAATAATTTCTGGCGTTTCTCACACCGCCTCTGCCCCTGTTGCCGTTGCTGCTGTTGGAGCGTCCGGCGTTGTTGTATTGCGAACCGTTGCCCCATGCTCCCTGGTTGTCGAACGTGTTGAAACCATTCTCGTCGTCATACTCGTCTTCGTCATATTCCTGATCGTCGATGGCGTTCCGGTCTCGGTTCTTGGGCTTGTTTTTCTTTATCTCGTTAGGCTTCTGCAGGTCTACCGGTGTGCCGGTGAGTTCCCATTCCTGGTCGATATCCCAGTTTTTGCGCAGGGTTATCTTTTTCGGATAATAGTATACATCCTCAGGCTGTATGGAGTCGGCCACGTTTCCTGTGTCCCATATGCCGTTGTGGTTGCGGTCTATGAAAGCACGGGCGTAATAGGTGTCGGGAGACACGAAGTCGAATACCACTTCCCCGGCCTCGTTTACCGGTTTTGTCTGTATGGGCTGGTCGTTTTTGCTTAACAGTTCCACTACAATGGCTGCGGAGTCGGGCAGCCCGAGGGCGTTGATGTCTGTTATCCCGAAGATGATATTGCCGTAGTCCTCAGGCATTTTTACAGTAAATTCATGCTTGAAGTCCTTGATCCACTCTCCGTAGATGTTCCTGATGGCGAGCGAGTCGGCGGTGAAGCGGTAACGTGCTCCGGGTTCCCATTTCACATCCACGTTGTATCTGCGCACCATAGCGCTGTCCTGTACGAGATGGACGTTCTTTACGGGGTGCCAGAGGGTGTCTACAGACATTTCCAGACGCCATCCTGCCGAGTCTATGAATTCAAGCGGCTCGGCCGCCTCGAAGGTGAGAGGCAGATTGAGTTCCTGCTGTCCGGGGGACACGGCTTTGAACTCAAGCAGTTTGACGGGGGGAGGAAGAGTGTCGTTCTCATTTTTCTTCTTTTTGCCGTCGTTCTTTTTATTGCGGTTTGCTCCCTTGAGGAAGAGTTTCAGCGTATCCGTAGTCATGGAAAGCTGTTCAAGGGAGTCGGTGCGCAGATAGCGGGCTTCCACGAGCAGGGAGTCCTGGTTCACCAGTATTGTGTCCCGTAGCCAGTAGACAAGCGAGTCAAGTCCTTCGCGGGCTTCGATTACCGAGAGGTCTGCGAGTTTACGTCCGGCTCTCGGGCCGTTGATCACGGTAATGTCAGGAAGGGAGTCGGAGGTGGCTCCGAATTTGAATGTCGCCCTGCGGTTGTCCGTGCGCTCATAATCGCGCAGATATTGCGGTCTGTAGTTCTCGTTGAACCATGTCAGCAATATGTCGTCGGGCATGTAGTGGTATGCGGTGCGCGCCACTATGGAGTCTGTGCCGTCTGAGGCTACCAGAGTGTCTGTCACTTCCACCGGTTCCACAGTCGGGGTGACCGTTATGTCGGAGAACGCTATGTTTTCCGAGCGGTCCCAGTGCCAGTCGCGGTTGCGGTCGTCGATCGCAAAGATATGGTATGTGCCTGGTTTGAGGTTGCGTATGGTGAACTGGCCGTACTGGTTGGTCTTGGCCACACGTTCGAGCGGCATGTGGGTCAGCGATGTGTCGGTGAGATTTGAATACACTCCCACAACCATGTTCTGAGCGGGTTCGAGGTTGCGTGCTTCAAACACCATACCTGAAATGCGGAGGGTATCGATGGTAGGGCCTGTGGAAAAGTCAAGTGCGAAACCGTCGAGTATATTCCCTTCGTTAAGGTCGCGGATGGCGTCGGAGAAATCAAAAGTATATGTGGTGCTGTCTTTGAGCGAATCGCGCAGTTCCACCGAGACGCGCCGTCCGTTGGAGCTGACTGCAGGGTTCTGTTTCTGCGCCGGCGAGATCACCAGCTTGTTTGCTATATCCTCGAGCTTGATGTTCTCGTCAAAGAATATGTCGACTTTTGAACGGTTGATGTTCACCGACCCGGGCGACGGGTTGGAACGCACGAATTCGGGGGGAGTCTCGTCGCGGGGACCACCCTCCGGACGGCCTATGGAGGCGCAGGCAGCCACCATGAGAGCCAGGGCTCCGATCAATGTAACACGCATCCAGTCTGCTGCCTTCACTATTCGGTATATGTTTTAATTAACTGACTGTTGATCTATAATGAAATTGCCGGTTACATAACAAGTAAACGGCAATCTTATCGAAACACTAATTTCAGTACCCCGGAGCAGAATCGAACTGCTATCAAAAGTTTAGGAAACTTCTATTCTATCCGTTGAACTACCGGGGCTTGATTTTCTTATCGGAACCGACTACAAAGTTACAGGAAAAAAACGGTTCACGCAACACCGAGCCTAACATAAAGTCTTTAATCTTTACAGTCAGATGACAATTTTACCGTCCTGATTGAAGCGTTTTGAACGGAAAATGGTATCTTTACGGTGAAAAACAGCGGTCGCGCGGTCGGCGGCAATAAATCTGAACAGCGATATGTTGATGACTATATTGGCAGGGGTGGTATGTGTTGTGGCGGCAGTGGTGCCGTCGGGGTTACGGACTGAACTGATAGAGGATACGGAGACGGTGTATTCCGGCGGATACCGCACTACGGCGTCTTTGGGTCAGGTGACAGACGAATGGAAACGGGGTAATCTGAATCTGTTTCAGGCGGCGGCCATATCGTCGCCGCATCCCTCGCTTGGCTGGCGCCTCCCTGCCGGCATGGATATACAGGAAAAATACCGCATTCTGGTAGCCACGGCTCCAGGAAAGCTGAAGGAGGGGGAAGCTGATGTATGGGACAGCGGGGTGGTGGACTCACCCGACTGCACCGGTGTGGTATGCGGGGGCAAGGGTCTGATGCCTGCGACGGTGTATTACTGGACAGTTAAGGTGGCCGATGGAGATGGTTTTACTGCTTATGCTCCACCGCGCGCTTTCGTAACCGCAAGGGAATGGGAAGAGGGCTTTTCGCGTTATCCTCTGGTGAAGAGTGCCGGAGCGCCTGTGTCGGTAAGCAGGCATGACGGTAATGTGTTTACGGCCGATTTCGGCAAGGCTGCTTTCGGACAGCTGTCTCTGACAGTGAACAGCAATGAGGAAGATACAGTAACGGTACATCTCGGGGAAGCTGCCGGAACCGGCGGTTCTGTCAAACGCGATCCCGGTGCCTCGATAAGATATGCGGCATACCGTGTCCCCGTCCGCAAGGGCACCCATACCTATCGCCTCGCTTTGCGCCGTGACGGGCGCAATTCCGTCATAAAGCCGCATGGCACCGATGTGAGGCCGGTACTGATGCCTGAATATATTGGTGAGGTCTTCCCGTTCCGTTATTGTGAGGTGGAGGGTGGAAGGTCAGAGGTCCTGTCTGTAGAGAGGGAAGCGGTGCATTATCCGTGGAATGAAGACGCCTCTTTCTTCCATTCGTCAGACACGGTGCTTGACAGGGTATGGGATCTGTGCAAACACAGCATCTATGCCACCAGTTTCGCCGGGGTATATGTGGATGGAGACAGGGAGCGCATTCCATATGAGGCGGATGCCCTGATAAACCAGTTGAGCCATTACTGTGTGGACGACGAGTTCACACTGGCGCGTTACAGTGTGGACTATCTGTGCCGCAATGCCACATGGCCGACCGAATGGATTCTCCAGGCGCCGCTCATGGCATGGAATGATTATATGTACACCGGCGACCGGTCTCTTCTGGCCAGGAATTATGAGATTCTGAAAGCCCGCACGCTGACGGGGCTGCGGGAGGAGAACGGCCTTATCAGCACCACTACCGGAAAACAGACGCGTGAACTGCTGCGTGCCTGCGGATATTACGGGGAGAGCATACGCGATATCGTGGACTGGCCGCAGAGCGGCGCTCTCGGCATCGGGAAAGAACAGCCGGGAGAGGCCGACGGCTATGAGCTGCTCGCATACAATACGGTGGTCAACGCATACCACTATCAGGCACTGAAACTTATGTCGGGGATCGCCGAAGCGCTCGGTAACATGGAGGATGCGGCTATGTATGCGGCCGAGGCGGAGAGGGTCAGGAAAAATGTCAACGATCTGTTGCTTGATCCGGCGAAAGGATATTACCGCGACGGTATCGGCTCGGAACATTACTCGCTGCATGCCAGTATGTTTCCGATGGCTTTCGGTATGGTGCCTGAAAAATATAAAGCCACGGTGCTTGAGCATATGAAATCGCGCGGGATGGCATGCAGTGTGTATGGCTCCCAGTTTCTGCTTGATGCGCTGTATGAGGGAGGAATGGATGATTACGCGCTGCAGCTTCTTACAGCCAGAGGGGAGAGGAGCTGGTGGAATATGATACGTGTAGGATCGACCGTAACTCTAGAAGGGTGGGACAGGCAGTTCAAGCCCAATCTCGACTGGAACCACGCGTGGGGCGCCGCGCCCGCCAATATAATAGCGAGGAAGCTGATGGGTGTGGAGCCTCTGGCTCCGGGATGGAGGCGGATGCGCATACAGCCGCGTCCGGGCACATTGAGCCATGCGTCCATAAAGGTCCCGACTGTGCTCGGGCCGGTAAAATCATCGTTCAACCGCGTGGAGGATGGTGTGTTTTCCATGGAGGTGGAGATCCCGCAGGGAAGTGTGGCGCAGGTGATATTGCCCTTTACAGGCAGGAAATATACGTTGCTGGCCGATGGCAGGAAAGTGCGCTCCAGGCGCGTGGCGGCAGGAATAGAGGTGGAGCTGGCATCCGGCAGCCACAGCCTGCTTCTGACAGGGAAATAAGCTGTCGGCCTGTCTGCCGTTGCTGCCCCTCAGGCTGTCTTGATCTTTTTAAGGAGATTTTTACCCAAAATGCCGGTGACACCGGTTATATGCGGATTATTGAATAACTTAGCGCCATGGAACTGAAAACAATAAATCTGGATTCTATCGATACGTTCAACCGATTGTATGGATTGACGACGCTGCATCCGCTGGTGAGCGTGTTCGATATGAAAGACGCTACAAATCATGTGAGCGATGTGCGCCTGCAGTATGGCCTGTATGCGATTTTTCTGAAAAACGGTATAAACTGCTCCATACGTTACGGGCGCAAGAATTACGATTACCAAGAGGGTACTGTGGTAAGTTTCTCTCCGGGGCAGATAATAGATGTGCTGAGAGATCAGACGGCTCCCGCCGGCGCGTCTCCCATCGGCCTTGTGTTCCATCCCGACCTTATATATGGAACACCTCTGGCAGAGAAGATCGCTTCTTTCGGTTTTTTCGATTACTCACAGATGGAGGCCCTGCATCTCTCCCTTGAGGAGCGGGGCATATTTCTTGATTGCATCGGCAAGATAAAACAGGAACTGAGCCACTCTGTAGACCACCATTCGGCTGCTCTGCTGTCTGCCAACATACAGCTGCTTCTGGAGTATCTGCACCGCTTTTATGACCGTCAGTTCATCACGCGCCATAAAGTCAATTCCGATGTAGTGGCACAGTTTGAGAAGGATCTCCGGGAGGCGTTTACACCTGAAGGCACCGGCGGTACGATGCCTTCTGTGGCATATTTCGCAAACAAAGTCAACCTTTCGCCGGGTTATTTCGGGGAGCTTATCAAAAAGGAGACGGGACTTACAGCCAAAGAGATGATAACAAATCAGGTGATCAATGTGGCTAAACACCGTCTGGCTGTCACCAACGACGATATCAGCGAGATTGCCTACGGTCTCGGATTCGATTATCCGGCTCATTTTACGCGCCTGTTCAAGCGTGTTACCGGACAGAGCCCGACGCTTTACCGGCGTCTGATGGAGCAGAACTGACGCCGCATTCGCATGCATATATCAATACACTCCGGCCACAACATCAATGCAAACAGCATGGAGTTGTGGCCGGAGGCTATATTGTTATAGGACGTTGCCGTATCGTTCAGCGCCTGGGACGCCGGTCACGCTTTGTGCCTGTGCGGCCTGATGACTTGGGGCCGTTCTTTGCCCCTTTCTGTGACTTTTTGGCGCCGCTTTTGGCCGATGCCTTGTGTGAGGCTTTGGCGGCGGCTTTCGCTTTTTCGTGGCGTGTCTGCCGCTTGCCACTGGAAGCGAGCGCTTCTGATACAGTGACTACTTCTCCCATATCGTCGGTGGCGGGACGCCGGTTGTCTGTAGGCTTGTTGCCTGTGCGTGGATCCACTACAATGAAATCGAGCTGCTTGCGTTCCAGGTTGGCATTTGCAACGCGGATGCGGATCTGGTCGCCGAGGCGGTAGACATTTCCTTTGCGGCGTCCGCGCAGGCAGTAGTTTTTCTCGTCGAAGTCGTAGTAATCGTCGGCGAGATCGCGCATTGGCACAAGACCCTCGCATTTGTTCTCGTCAAGCTCCACGTATAATCCCCACTCGGTGACACCGGAGATCATGCCGTCGTATTCTTCGCCGAGATGGTCGCGCATGTATTCAACCTGCTTGTATTTGATGGAAGAGCGCTCGGCGTTGCTTGCAAGCTGCTCCATCGCAGAGGAGTGTTTGCACTGGTCCTCGAGTTTTTCGATATTCACGCTGCGCCCTC
>CADFRV010000052.1 GCA_902836725.1 Muribaculaceae bacterium | reverse complement strand
ATGACTTACTGGCATCGCCAAAGGTTCTGGATATATCATCTCTTGTATCACTTCCTGATTTCAATGGACTTACTCTGACCGTTACAAGTTTTTCGTATAAGAGGGGAGTGCCGTATGATCTCTCGGGGAACGGTGGCGGCTTTGTATTTGACTGCCGGGGGATACATAATCCGGGAAGATATGATGAATATAAGCCGTTGACGGGTCTGGATGAGCCAGTGATACGTTTTATAGAGGAAAATGGCGAAATTTATCCTTTCCTGCGCGAATGCGAGGCATTGGTCGACAGTTCTGTAAAAAGATATCTTGAGCGAGGTTTTAATTCATTAAGCGTAGCTTTCGGGTGTACAGGAGGACGTCATCGGTCGGTATATAGCGCCCAGGCGCTCGGGTGTTATTTCGCCGAACGTTACCCTGAGATAAGAGTTGTGATAACCCACCGTGAGCGGCGAATTCTGAAAGTGTTAAACTGATATTACATTTATGAAAGCGATGATATTTGCCGCCGGCATAGGTTCGCGGTTAAACCCTTATACTGATTCCCATCCCAAGGCACTTGTGCCTGTAAGAGGGATACCGGCCTTGCAAAGAGTCTTATGCAAGATAAAAGATGCCGGGGTGACTGATGCAGTAGTGAATGTGCATCATTTCGGTTCACAGATAACCGAATTTCTGCGTGCGAATGATAATTTCAGTATGAATATCATAATCAGCGATGAAACCGGATGTCTGCTTGATACCGGTGGCGGCCTGCTGAAAGCTGCATCTTTTCTGACAAGCGCGGATGGAGAACCTATATTGTTGCATAACGCCGATATAATCACTGATTTTCCGTTGTCGGAAATGCTGCATGAGCATGAAAGCAATCGCTCGGACGTGACATTGCTTGTGGATGAGAGAAAATCGTCACGTCAGCTTTGTTTTTCATCAGACATGAAGCTGAAGGGGTGGCAAAACCTGAAAACAGGAGAAGTGCGTCCTGTCGGTTGCACCCCGGAGGATTTCATCTCATTGGCATTCGGGGGCGTTCATATAATATCACCCGCAATATTCAGTTGTCTGAATGAGTATGCGGGTGAAAATGGGGGCACCGATATACCGTTCTCTATAATACCGTTTTATATCTGGAGCATAGGACGACTCCGCATAACGGGATACAAGCCGTCAAAGCCATATATGTGGCATGATGTCGGGACTTCAGAAAAACTTGCCGAAGCTAATAAAGCTCTTGCCGGTGGCATATAATCAGATATTCTCGCCGATCATTGACAAAAATTGTTGCTCATTGATGATGGGAATACCTAATGATGTGGCTTTTTCGAGTTTGGCAGGACCCATATTTTCTCCGGCAAAAACATAATCCGTCTTTTTGGAAATCGAACTTACATTTTTGCCACCATTACGTTCGATAAGCTCTTTGTATTCTTCTCGCGAATGGTGTGTGAAGGTACCGCTTATCACGAATGATTTCCCGTGAAGGAGGTCTGTATGTCCTTCCGAAGACTTCTCAGCTGCTGCCATCTGCAGACCTGCTGCTTTCAGGCGGTTTAAAATTTCCCGGTTTATCGGATTGGCGAAATATTCCACGATACTCTCAGCAATGCGGTTGCCGATATCCTTAACCGCAGACAATTCGGTCGCGGAAGCAGACATGAGAAGATCTATATTGGGGAAAGCCTTGGCAACTTTCTTTGCGACAGTATCACCTACATACGGAATAGAAAGGGCATAGATTACACGGTCGTAGGGGACAGAACGGGAGGCTTCGAGCCCTTCGAGCACACGATCTGCACTTCTAGGGCCGAATCCGTCAAGTTTCAGTAGCTGTTCTCTGGTCAGGTCATATAGATCGGCAATGTTTTTTACATATCCGTTGTCAAAAAGCTGTTGGGATGTCTCTTCGCCAATACCGTCGATATTCATCATCTTACGACCGACAAAATGCTCAACCCTTCCGGCGATCTGTGGGGGACAGCCAAATTTATTGGGGCATTGCCATGAAGCCTCTCCCTCTACCCGGATCAACGGAGTGCCGCATGCCGGGCAATGGCTTACGAATTTCACAAACCGGGCATCCGGTTCACGGGCGCTTTCGTCAACACCGGTTATTTTGGGGATAATCTCGCCTCCTTTTTCAACATACAGCATGTCATGCTCGTGTATTCCGAGGGCAGTTATTATATCCTCGTTATGAAGTGAGGCCCGCTTTACAACAGTTCCTGAAAGGAGTACCGGCTCCAGATTTGCTACGGGTGTCACAATCCCCATGCGTCCTACTTCAAAAGATACGAATTTCAATCTTGTGAGAGCACGTTCTGCGGGAAATTTATATGCTATTGCCCAGCGCGGAGATTTTGCAGTGAATCCGAGGTTGAGCTGCTGGCGCAATGAGTTGACTTTGAAAACAAGTCCGTCTGTGGCAACAGGGAGTTCGCGGCGGGCAGTGTCCCAATGTCTGATGAATCCATCGACCTCTTCAAGCGAATCCAGACATGTCATTATGTCTGAGACCTTGAATCCCCACTTTCTTGCGGCCATCATATTGTCATAATGATTATCATAGGGCAGATCCGGCCCGAGCAGATAATAAAAATATGCGTCAAGTCCACGGCGTGCCACCTCACGTGAACTGAGCATTTTCAATGTGCCCGATGCCGCGTTTCGGGGATTTGCAAAAAGGGGCTCCTCGTTAAATGCCCTTTCGCTATTGAGCCGCTCGAATTCCTGCCAGGGCATGAGGACTTCTCCACGTATCTCAAACATCTCCGGCCATCCACTTCCCTGCAAGCGAAGAGGTATGCTTTTTATCGTCTTGATATTCTCGGTAACGACATCTCCTTTCTCTCCGTCTCCACGCGTGACCGCACGTACAAGTTCTCCATGTTCGTATATAAGTGAAATGGATGTGCCGTCAAATTTCATTTCTCCGACGATATTGAATTTCTCGCCACCTATAGCCGCCCGCACTCTTCCGAACCATTCATCGACCTCCTCTATGGAGTATGTATTGGCAAGAGACAGCATAGGATGGATGTGGGCAGCCTGTTCGAAGCCTTCAGTCAGGTCAGAGCCTACTCTGCGTGTGGGAGAAAGAGGATCGTCCATTTCAGGATGCCGCTTTTCAAGATCTTCAAGCTCATGCATCAGTTTGTCGAACTCGACATCTGAAATTTCAGGTGAATTCAAGACATAATAATTGTGATTATGTCGGTTCAATTCATCACGCAGTTGCAGTATGCGATTCTGTGAATCTGTCAGGGACATAAATGGCGAATTTGTGAAAAATGGAAATATAGGAAAGAAAATACCAACCGGTCAATTCATCTTAAGATGGTTGAGCGCTCTCAGAACATTGCAAAGGGGCGCGCTCCAATATGATCTGAAATCATCCCGGACATTGACCAACGCAAGCTTCACAGTGGTATCCGTGCTGTCACGAATAGTGTTTATGAAGTTATATAAAACCTGAAACAGATCAGACAGACCTTCGGAGATACTTGCGGCTACGGGAGTGTCGGAATATTTCATATCCTCTTCGAACACTTCCAGATACACATCGTCCTCGCCCAACAGAACTTCCATATTACGCCGCAATGCGTCGTAATAATCCTCATCAAGTATGTTTTCTATAAACTGATCATCCTCTTCCAGTATATCGATCTGAAGATCTGTGGCGGCAATGTATATACGCGGAAGCAGACGAAGCATATTGTCGATGAAAGCGTCTCTGGCGGTCTCTTTGGCATTCTCGATACTTATGCAATATTCGTTGCAAAGACCGATAAATGCTATGCTGTTGGTGTTTAGGCTTGTGTCCATTGTTGAATTGATTTGGCTGCTCTGTTACCCGAGGCGTGTGTCGGGATGGCCGGTATATAATTTATGTTCCTGTATGTATCGGTGTACTTGGGGAGGTATCAGATCATCTACATTTTCCCCTTTTCTAAGCCGTTCCCTTACAAGTGTGCTTGATACCGGTGAAAGCGGCAAGTCAAGCGCCTCGCTACATGCATATCCCGGACGCGGGTATACAATCGGTTGGAATAAACGTCTGATCTCATCGCTTGATTTCCATTTGTCAAAAACAAGCATGTTGTCAGAACCGATAATAAGTCGGAAATCTATGCCAGGATGTCGGCGGGAAAGTGTGAGCAATGTATTTATGGTATATGATGGTCTTGGCAAGGAGAGTTCTATGTCGCAGACTCTAAGACCGGGAATACCTTCCGTAGCGAGCTGTAACATTTCAAGACGATAATGATCGTCAAGAAGTTCCTCGGGGTTCTGTTTCAGAGGATTCAACGGAGAAAGCGTAAGCCAGACTTCATCAGCCAGTTCCCGTTGAATTATCGTGCGAGCCAGGGCAATGTGTCCGTTATGAACGGGATTGAAAGACCCTCCGAATATGCCGACAGTCATTTCCTTATCTTTATTGTCAGTTGTTGATGAAGTCTTTCATCAACTGTTCTATTTTCACGATGGCCTCGGAGAGTGTGTCGTTGATCACCACATGGTCATATTCGTTCTGAAATCCAAGCTCGTATTCAGCACGTCCGACACGTTGTTCGATCTCTTCGTCGCTATCGGAACCACGCCCTTTCAACCGTTTGCGAAGTTCGTCGATGCTTGGCGGGGCTATAAATATGCTGATGGCATCTTCTCCGAACTGTTTTTTTACATTAACGCCACCTTTGACGTCGATATCCAGTATTACGTTATGCCCTTTATTTACACTATTCTGAAGTGCACTGCGGAGGGTCCCATAATAACGCCCGGGATATACCTGTTCATACTCGACGAACGCTCCTTCTGCAATGAGGTCATTGAATTGCTGGTCAGAAAGGAAGTGATAATTCACGCCGTCGACTTCTCCGGGGCGCGGTTTTCTGTTTGTCGCCGATACAGAGAACTGCAGATCTAGTTCCTTGCGATCCATAATGTCACCAATTATGGTTGACTTTCCGCAACCCGAAGGAGCGGAAATTATGATAAGTCTACCTTTTTTGTCCATATCGAGTATTCTGTCTCAGTGTCGTTTGACGGTTGTTACATTACATTCAGCACCTGTTCTTTGATTTGCTCAAGCTCATCTTTCATTTTCACGACAATGATCTGCATCTCAGCGTGGTTGCTTTTAGATCCCATCGTATTTATTTCGCGTCCCATTTCCTGTGAGATAAAGCCGAGCTTCTTCCCCTGGCCTTTGTCACCGCGAAGTGTCTCGAGGAAATAATCAAGATGTTGACGCAGGCGCTGTTTTTCTTCGTTAATATCAAGTTTTTCTATATAGAAAATCATTTCCTGCTCAAGGCGTCCCTTGTCATATTCTACTTTTGGAAGTGATGCAAGGCCATCTTCTATGCGTGAACGGATTTTTATTATACGTTCATTTTCATATCGGGGGATCTCGGCAAGTAACGCGCTGATATTCTCAATCCTGCGTGTAAAGAAGTCTTCGAGTTTTCTGCCTTCCACAGCCCGATATTCCATAAGATGGTCTACTGCCATGCTTACAGCCTTAAGCGTGGCTGTTCGTTCGTCATCATCAACATCCACGGCCGTTTCGTTTTTTATGGCGTCCGGGAATCGCAGGAGCAGACTCCACCAGTCATCAGGTGCTGCGATGCCAAGTCGGTCACTGGCTTCCTCAATCTGCGATTTGTATCCGAGCAGCGCCGGCATATTCAGATGGATAGATGGATCTGTGGTAAGATTCTCAACATACATGTTAAGCTCCACCTTTCCACGCTCGAGCGAGTTTTGTACAATCGAGCGCATTTCAGCCTCTATCGTGCGATACCCCTGTGGAACACGGCTTGAGAGGTCAAGCTGCTTGCTGTTGAGGGATTTAATTTCAATCGTTATTTTTTTTGTCCGGCACTCTACGGTAGCGTTGCCGAATCCGGTCATAGATAATATCATGGCGTTTTATCCTCTTTTATCATGCAAATTTATATATTTTCCCGTGAAAGCATTAATTTTGTACTGAAAAAATTGCACAAAAGAATGCCTACAATTTTAAATATAGAAACTTCAACAGAAGTATGCTCGGTTGCTCTTACGTCAGAAGGGGCTGTGCTGGAGCATTATGAAGAATTCAAGGAACGTAATCACGCAGTTTTGTTGAGCGATTTTATAAAAGGTTGTCTTGATCATCTGCGCCGTCACGAAATGAAACTGGATGCCGTGGCCGTGAGTATGGGTCCCGGCAGCTATACAGGATTACGCATAGGCCTTTCGGAAGCGAAGGGACTGGCATACGCCTTGGATGTTCCGCTCATCGGCGTAGATACTCTTCAGCTGATGGCTGTATCGGTTATGTTCAATCAGATGTCAGAGAATCCCGATATAATGTTTGCACCGATGATCGACGCGCGCAGGATGGAGGTGTATACGGGCGTATATAATTTGGCACTTGAGGCTCTTGAGGCGCCTCATCCGTTGATTCTGGATGTAAATTCATATAAAGAATGGCTTGATCGTGGCGAGGTGCTGTTTTTTGGCAACGGCAGTGAAAAGGCACGGACAGTCATAACGCATCCGAATGCACGTTTTATTCCCGATGTGTCACCTCTGGCAGTAGATATGCTCGCATTGTCAGACAAGGCTTTCAGAGAAAACAATTTTCTGTCGCTTGCATATTCAGTGCCGACATATCTTAAGGAGTTTCAGGCAACAAGACCAAAGCCTCTGTTCTGATGTCTACAATCAAACCTAACCGCATGGCAAAACAGGAATATATAGACAAAAACCGTGAGTGGCTCAGGAATACAGCACAATCCCCGGATGTGATCCCTATTGACAAAGGGATATATTATAAAGTGCTGAAAAAGGGTGATCAGAACGGTATATCCCCTCATCGCAACAGTGTGGTCACAGTCCATTATACAGGTAAAACCATAAACGGACGTGTGTTTGACAGCAGCCGGAGAGGGGTGGCACCAGCATTCAGACTGAGAGATCTTGTGCCGGGGTGGATCATAGCGCTGCAGCGTATGCATATCGGTGATAAATGGGAATTGTATATTCCGGCCGAACAAGGATATGGGAAAATAAACCAACCAGGCATTCCCGGTGGATCGACACTCATATTCGAGATAGAGTTACTCGGGGTATCATAAAACTGCCGTTCTAACCATTGTCACATTCGAATCAGGTTGATCTTATCTGAAAAATACGTATGTCGTGAGTTAAAATTTGCTTGAAATTCAATGCACCTAAATGGAATTGACAGGTGGCGGGATTAAAAAGTATGACCAAACAACGGATTTTTCATTTTTTTTTGGTTACTTTGCAACCTGAATACAAGCGCTGTCCTGATGTAAAAACAGATGGGCGGACAATTAGATGGATCGCTGCGATACTGTAGGTCTGACGCATTAAGGCTGAGGACGGCAGTTCGAAAGTAATTGTATAATATAAACACTGATGCAGTTTACAGCTTCTCAGATAGCCTCTCTTGCAGGAGGTACAGTTGAAGGGGACGGCAATGCCGTAGTCGATTCTTTCGCTAAAATAGAGGAAGGGCATCCGGGTGCCATCTCTTTTCTGGCGAACCCCAAATATACGCAATATATTTATACAACCGGTTCTTCAGTAGTTTTAGTCGCATCTGATTTTGTACCGGAAAAACCGTTGAATTGCACGTTGATAAAGGTTCGGGATCCATATGCCACAGTGGCCCATCTTCTGGAACTGGCCTCGAAAATGATGGAACCGGAACTCAAAGGAATAGAATCCCCGAGTTTTATAGCCGAAGGAGTCGAGATCCCGGAAGACGCTTATATCGGTGCGTTCGCTTACATCGGTAAAGGCGCACGAATCGGTAAAGGCGCCAAAATATACCCTCAGTCATATATCGGTCATAATGTGGAGATAGGCGAAAATTCGGTAATATATCCGAACGCTTCCGTGTATCATAACTGTAAGATAGGGCAGAGGTGTGTGATACATTCCGGTGCCGTTATCGGTGCTGATGGCTTTGGTTTTGCCCCGGTAGACGGTCATTATGACAAGATCCCCCAGATCGGTATAGTAGAATTGGAGGATGATGTGGAGATAGGCGCGAATACGACTGTTGACCGCGCCACAATGGGGCGCACTCTGATACAAAAAGGCACCAAACTTGACAATCTCATTCAAGTCGCACACAATTGTGTAGTGGGGCATGATACGGTGATGGCGGCTCAAGTAGGTATTGCCGGTTCCACCAAGATCGGCAGTAACTGCATGATAGGCGGTCAGGTAGGTTTCAAAGGACATATCTCTGTGGGAGACAATGTGCAGATCGGAGCACAGTCCGGTATTGCCGGAAATTTGCGCGAAGGAAGCCGTGTGATGGGAACGCCGGCAGTGGATATGGGGAAATATATGCGGCAGGCCGCATTGACTAAAAATCTGCCATGGATGTTTGACCGTCTTAAAGAACTTGAAAAACGAGTGGCGGAACTTGAAAAAGATTAAGTAATAAAAATTATAAATTATAACCGGTACAAGGATAAGCTCTGTGTGAGCAATCATCGTGAACCGATTACCGGCCTTGAATATCACATTTCTTTATGAAGCAGCAAACTCTCAACGGTGAGTTCACCGTAAAAGGCAAAGGACTCCACACCGGGCTTGAGATTGAAGCCATTTTTCTTCCCGCTCCTGAAAATCATGGATATAAGTTCCAGAGGGTTGATCTTCCGGATGAGCCGACAATTGATGCCCTTGCAGAAAATGTGACAGAAACCGAACGCGGTACAGTGATCTCGCGTGGTGATGTGCGGATTTCCACAATCGAACATGCATTGGCAGCACTGTATGCGTCAGGCATTGACAACTGTCTTATAAAACTTAACGCCCCGGAGCTTCCGATACTTGACGGCAGTGCTGAAAAATATATGGAGGAGATTGACCGTGTGGGTTTGTGCGAACAGAATGCCGACAAGAACTTCTATGTGGTAAAACACAAGATAGAAGTGCGTGATGAGCAGACCGGCGCACATCTGACAGTACTTCCGGATTCTGATTTTTCAGTTGATGTGATGGTGTCGTATAACTCGCCTGTACTTTCCAACCAATACGCGCGTCTGGAGAATATGGCAGAGTTCCGCACAGAGATCGCATCAAGCCGCACATTTGTTTTCGTGCGTGAGGTTGAGGCTCTTTTACAGGCAAACCTGATAAAAGGAGGGGATCTGGACAATGCTATTGTGATTTATGACCGGAAGCTGTCTCAAGAGAAACTTGACCATATCGCGGATCTCATAGGTGTGCCTCACAAGGAAGTTTCTGATTTCGGCTATATCAACAATCGCCCGCTCGAGTTTGAAAATGAGCCCGCACGTCATAAACTGCTTGATGTGCTTGGAGATGTAGCTCTTATCGGACGCCCGATAAAAGGACGTATCATCGCATGTCGTCCCGGCCATAAGATAAATACGACGTTCGCCAAACAGATACGTAAGGAAATACAGCGACAGGAACTTCAGGCTCCCTCCTATAATCCCTCGGCTGAGCCGATGATGGATATAAACGCCATCAGGGAGCATTTGCCTCACCGCTATCCGATGCTTCTGGTAGACAAGATAATTGACCGTGGCGAAAGTTTTATCGTAGGTGTGAAGAATGTCACTGTTAACGAGCCGTTTTTCCAGGGACATTTTCCTCAGGAACCTGTAATGCCCGGTGTATTGCTGGTGGAAGCCATGGCTCAGACCGGCGGACTGCTTGTGTTGGGCACAGTAACAGATCCTGAGCGCTATTCTACATATTTCATGAAGATAGACAATGTGAAGTTCCGCCAGAAAGTAGTGCCCGGTGACACACTTCTGTTCCATGTCTCTTTCCTGACGCCGCTGCGCCGAGGCTGCGCACTGATGAAAGGTGTGGCTTTCGTAGGAGACCGTGTGGTATGTGAATGTGAGTTTATGGCTCAAATCGTCAAGAATAAATAATTGATACACAATAAAGAATGAAACAGCCCTTTGCATACATACATCCGGCCGCCAAGATTCATCCGAGCGTGGTCATAGAACCGTTTGTGACCATTGATCAGAATGTCGAGATCGGCGAGGGTACTCATATAGGGAGCAACGTCACCATAATGGAGGGCGCCCGTATCGGTAAATATTGTAACATTTTCCCCGGGGCGGTCATCTCCGGTATTCCCCAGGATCTTAAGTTCAAAGGGGAGGAAACTGTGGCGATTATCGGTGATCATACCACGATACGCGAATGTGTAACCGTGAACCGTGGCACAGCTTCGAAAGGTATGACACGTGTAGGGAACAATTGCCTGATCATGGCTTACTCCCACGTAGCTCACGATTGTGTGATCGGAAACAATGTGATAATGTCGAATGCCACTCAGGTGGCCGGCGAAGTGCAGATTGACGATTTCGCGGTGATCGGAGGCGGCACACTGATCCACCAGTTCTGTCATCTTGGTGCCCATGTCATGATACAGGGAGGCGCACGCATAAACAAAGATATTCCTCCGTTTGTAAAGGCCGGCCGTGATCCGATTGCCTATACTGGCGTGAATTCCATTGGCCTTCGCCGTCGTAATTTCAGCAATGATCAGATTCGTGAAATCCAGGAGATATACCGGTATCTGTATCTGTCGCGTTTGAATGTTTCTGATGCGGTTGATCGTATCGAGGCGGAGATTCCCGCTACTAACGAACGCGATGAAATCATAGAATTCATACGTAATTCGCGCAGAGGTATTGTACGCGGATACGTATAATTATGATAATTATAGTACAGATAGTGTGTCTGATTGCATGCAGATATCTGTAAAAGGGCATATGATATACAGACAGTATCCGGAAATCCGGTGCCGGAGATCCGATACTGTCTGTATTATTTTTTTATTAGCATTTTATGAAGATCTGTCTACTTACCATTGGGAAAACGTCAACCGCATATTTACGTTCTGGAATAGAGGAATATTCTTCGCGGATATCAAAAATGGGGCAATTCGAGGTGCGGTCTCTTCCTGATGTCAAGACATCGCGGAAATTGACCCCTGAGCTTCAAAAAGTATCAGAGGGGGAATTAATTCTTGGGCAATTACAGGGGGGTGATTATGTAATTCTTCTTGACGAACGCGGTAAAGAATATACCTCGCGCGAGTTCTCGGGTCTGATAGAACGCTTGTCTCAGACGGTCGGGAAAACGCTTTATTTTGTTGTGGGAGGGCCGTATGGATTCTCTGAAGATGTGTACAAGCGTGCTAATGCTATGCTTTCCTTATCCGCGATGACTTTCCCGCATGAAATGGTGCGGTTGTTTTTCGTAGAGCAACTTTACCGCGCTTTTGCAATTAGCAGGAATTTGCCCTATCACCATGATTGAATCGCCTTGATTGAAGTCAGTCAAGTATGAGTTCTCTCAGGATCGCATCGGATGTGAGCCATTTATGGCGTGGAATACGGTAGCCGGTGCATTCGTCGTTATGGCCGAATATGCAGTCGATTTCTCCGATGCCAACAGATTTCCGAAGATTATGCATGAACTTGGTTACAATCTCATCTCCAAAGACAGATTGTGCAAGTGGTATGCTGAAGCCGGCTGCTGTCCTCAGGGATGTTATGAGATAATCATTGAAGCGATTCTCGATCGTCTCGTCTTCCGTCTGGTAATATAGTTGCGCACTGTCGAGAGATTCGATATATTTCTTTATGCCGGAAGGGTTGAAACGGCGTAATTTCCCGTCAAAGCTATGTGCAGCCGTTCCTAATCCGATGTACGGAGTATAATTCCAATATGATGAGTTGTGTTTGGCTTCCATGCCAGGATATGCCAGATTGGATATTTCATAATGATTGTATCCGGCTTCATCAGCCCTGTGGCATAATATTTCGAACATTTTTTCTGCAATCGTATCAGATGCCTCCATGACGAGACCCTTTTCCTTTAGCGCGAAAAGACGTGTGCCTGGCTCATACGAAAGCAAATAGGAAGAGAAGTGGGGAGGACGGTATGAAAGAAGCTCCATAAGTTCCATTTCCCATCCGATAAGTGTCTGCCCGGGAAGACAGTATATGAGGTCAGCGCTGTAGTTGATACCACAGTCAGAAAGGAGTGACAATGCTTTTCGCGAGGCTTGTGGACTGTGACGTCTGTCAATAGCAGACAGGGATGTGGGATTGAATGATTGTATTCCCACGCTTATGCGGTTTATTCCAATGTTTTTCCAATCGGTTATATTTTCTGAGGAAATATCTTCAGGATTCGCTTCCAGGGTTACCTCACTCAGAGAGGACAGACATACTGTCTGATTAATATGAGAGAGAAGTTCAGCAAGAAGAGACAAGGGGAGTAGAGAGGGCGTTCCCCCTCCGATGTATAATGTCTTTATGGGGTCTTTGTCAATTTCGCTGCGCCGTAAATCCCATTCCGTCATGATGGAATTTATATATCTTTCCATATACTGGAAATTTCCTGCCGATGAAAAAAAATCGC